>NZ_JBJMQP010000133.1:0-1923 GCF_045802625.1 Hyalangium sp.
AGGCGCAGCAGCGTGGCGCGCAGGAGCGGACCGCGGGCCAGCTCGAAGGGACGCAGGGCCTCCTGACGGGCCAGCTCCTGGGCCCGGGCCTCACGCTCGGCGGCGGGCACGTCCTGGAGGTCCACCACCTCGAGCGGAATGGCGAGCGAGGGCGAGATGACCTGGATGGGCTGGCCATCGCGGGAGGAGAAGGTGGTGCGCAGGGACTCGTGACGGCGCACGAGCTCCTCGAAGGCGCGTCGCAGCGCCTCGGGGTCCACCGGGCCCGAGAGCCGCAGGGCGACGGGGGTGTTGTAGACGGGGTTACCGGGCTCGAGCTGGTCGAGGAACCACAGCCGCTGCTGGGCGAAGGCCAGCGGGATGTCACCCGTGCGAGGCATGGGCCGCAACGGGGGAGGCCGCGACCCTTCCGGGGCCGGATGCTTGAGGGCCTCGTCGACCTTGAGCGCGAACGCGGAGAGGGTGGGAGCCTCGAAGAGGGCGCGGACGGACAGCTCCACCTGGAGGGTGGTGCGCACCTGAGACAGGACGCGCATGGCCAGCAGCGAGTGGCCGCCCAGCTCGAAGAAATTGTCCTCGGCGCCGATGCTCGGCACCGACAACACCTCGGCCCAGACGGTGGCGAGCTTCTCTTCCGTGGGGGTGCGCGGGGCGATGTACCCGGAGGCGGAGTCGGTGAGGGCCTCGGGGGCGGGGAGGGCCTTGCGGTTGACCTTGCCGTTGGGCGTGAGCGGCAGCTGCTCGAGCACCACGAAGGCGGAGGGCACCATGTACTCGGGCAGGTGCTGCTTGAGGAACGCACGCAGTTCCGCCGGGGTGGGCGCCTGCTGTCCCGAGGACGTGAGGTAGGCCACCAGCCGCGCGTCGCCGTGCTTGCCCTCGCGGGCGAGGACGACGGACTGACGCACGCCCGGGTACTTGTCGAGCGCGCTCTCGATTTCACCCAGCTCGATGCGGAAGCCGCGCACCTTCACCTGGAAGTCGATGCGGCCCAGGAAGTCCAGCGAGCCATCGGCGCGGCGGCGCACCCGGTCTCCCGTGCGGTAGAGCCGGGCACCGGGCGTGGCGCTGAAGGGGTCGGGCACGAAGCGCTCGGCGGTGAGCTCGGGGCGGCCGAGGTAGCCGCGCACCACGCCGTCGCCGCCGATGTAGAGCTCGCCGGAGATGCCCAGGGGCATCGGCTGCATGCGCTCATCCAGCACGTGCAGTTGCGTGTTGGCGATGGGCGCTCCCAGCGGCACCGGACCCGCGTGCTCGGCGGGCACGGGGTGGGTGGAGGACCAGACGGTGGTCTCGGTGGGCCCGTACATGTTGAGCAGCGAGGGCACGCGCTGGCGCAGCTCGCGCGCCAGCTCCGTGGACATGGCTTCGCCGCCCACGAGCATCTGCTTCAGGGAGCGCAGGGCCTCGCTGGAGGAGGCATCGAGCAGCAGGGCCCGCGCCATGGAGGGCGTGCACTGCAGGTGGGTGACGGCGTGCTGGCGTACGGCCTGGGGCAGCCAGTCGGTGTCCAGGGTGTCGGACTGCACCACCACGGTGAAGCCGCGCGAGAGCGTCCAGAGCAGCTCCAGCACGGAGATGTCGAAGGAGATGCTGGTGACGGCCAGCCACACGCCGCGCTCGGGCTTCTCCAGGGCCGCGTCCATGGCGGTGAAGAAGTTGGCCACGGTGCGGTGGGGCACCTGCACGCCCTTGGGCCGGCCGGTGCTGCCCGAGGTGTAGATGACGTAGGCCACGTTGTCGGACGCGGCTCGGGCGGAGGGGTTGCTCGTCCCCTCGGGCGCCGGAGCCAGCGTGTCCACGTCCAGGCGCGTGACGGAGTCGCCGGGCTGGAGCGGAGCGTCCACGTGGGACTGGGTGACGAGCACGCGTGCGCCCGAGTCGCGCAGCATGTACTCCAGGCGCTCGCGCGGGTAGGCGGGG
>NZ_JBJMQP010000134.1:0-6201 GCF_045802625.1 Hyalangium sp.
ACCTGCACCCCGTAGGCCAGCCACAAGTGGGCAGAAGGACTCGATTACCGGCGGCTCCGCCTGTCTCACCTTCGAGCCACCCAGGTCCCGTTCACGATCGAGTCCTTTGACACCTTCCCTGGCCCCTGCTCGAGGGAGGCTCGAAGGCCCGGCCGTTCATCACGTAGTAGCCCGCGCCGTAGCCCTTGCGCACCACCACCGTCAGTTTGGGCACCGTGGCGCTCGCCACCGCGTACATCATCTTCGCCCCGTGCCGGATGATGCCCTGCTGCTCCACCTTCGTGCCCACCATGAAGCCCGGTACGTCCTGCAGAAACACCAGCGGGATGTTGAAGGCATCGCACAGGTTGATGAACCGCGCCGCCTTGTCCGCCGCGTTCACATCCAGGATTCCTCCCAGGAACATCGAGTTGTTCGCCACGATGCCCACCGGCCACCCGTCAATCCTCGCCAGTCCCGTAATGAGATTGCGCGCGAAGCGAGGCTTGAGAGGGAAGAACTTCCGTTCATCCACCAGCGACAGGATGACCTTGTGCATGTCGAACGCCTGCCGGGGGCTTTCGGGCACCACCTTGAGCAGTTCCTCGTCCCTCCGGTCGAACGGATCCGCCGACGGCTTGCGCGGAGGCTTGTCCTCGCAGTGCGAGGGGAAGAAGGACAGGTACTCGCGGATGGCCGTGCGGCAGGCCGTGTCGTCCGCGTACTCGGCGTCCGCCACGCCCGAGATTTCGTTGTGCACCGTCGAGCCGCCCAGCTCTTCCTCCGTCACCTTCTCGCCCACCACGGACTCGACGAGGTACGGGCCGCCGATGGCGATGGAGCTCGTGCCCTTCACCATCGGCACGAAGTCCGCCAGCGCCGGGATGTAGGCCGTGCCAGCCAGAACCCGTCCGCGGCCGAACTCCTCGATCGGCGCCCGGCGCAGCTCCTCCGAGAGGAATCCATCCAGCCATTCGAGGAACACCACGGCACGCATTGTCGGTGGAGCGCGGACACCCTGGGCTGGACCGGAGCCTGACTACCCGACGGAGCGTGAGTGCCATGGAAGCTCCACGACGAACGTCGCCCCGGCTCCAGGCGCACTCCTGACCCGGACCCGGCCCCCGTGAGCTTCGACGATCTGCCGAACCCGACAGAGGCTCAGCCCGAGCCCTCCAAAGTTCCGCGAGGACACGACGTGGCCAAAGCGCTCGAAGATGAGCAGCTGGGCCTCCGGCTCGATCCCGATGCCGTGGTCCTGGACGGACAGCCGGATGCTGCCGAGGCCTCGCTCGAGGGTGATCTCGATGGGTTTGCCCTCACCAAACTTGAGAGCGTTGGAGAGCAGGTGCACCACCATCTGCTCGAGCCGAGTCCGATCCCACATGCCGACGACGCTCTCGAGGTTCGCCGTGATCGACACCTTGCGCGCGTCGATCTCCGGCCGGAACTGGCGGAGCACCGACTGAACCACCTGGGCGAGGTCGACGGGCTCCCGCTGGAGCGTGAGGCCTTCCGTCTGGAACTGCACCACCTCGAACATGGTCTCCAGCAGCTTGTTCAGTCGCTGCACGTGGTGAAGGATGCGGGTCGCCAGCTCCTCCTGCTTCTCCCGGGAGAGCATTCGATCGGTCCCCGAAACGGCCCTCACCAGGCGCTGCGTGACCAACTGGAGAACCGTCAAGGGCGTCTTCAGCTCATGGGATGCCAGCGAGAGAAAGTCGTCCCGCAGCGTCAGCGCGTGATGGAGCGCCTGGGCCCGGCGGTCCAGGATCCACGCCATCACCAGTGCGCCGCCGACAGCGAGCAGGAGCAGCCCGAGCACGAGCGCCTGGGCGTCTCTCAAGGGTCGAAACGCCTCCGCGACGTCGATCTCTGTCGCCAGTCCCATTCCCAGGTTGTCGTCCCAGCTCCACGAGCCCACGACCGGGACGCCACGATAGTCGTTGTAGACCGTGAGATTGTTGTCGGTATTGCCGGTGAGCGCGCTGGCGGCCATCTGGGTGAGTGGCTGCTGGGGCCTCGGATGCGTCGGCACGCCACCCTTGGTGAGGTCCTCCCCCGGATCCCGCAGCTCGATACTCAGGATGGAGTTCTCACCTGGGTCGAGCAGGCCCACCGCCTGGAGCTGAGCCTCGAATCGGCTGCTGGTGACCATCTGCCCGCTCCGGTTGAAGGCGTAGGTCTCCCCCGTTCCACCGGTGCGGCCCAGGTGGACGACCCGGCTGAACTCCCGCTCGGGAGCCAGCCGGAATAACAGCACGGCGATGACGGAGCCCTTGGCCCCACGGATGGGTGCCGCGACGAACATGATCGGATGCTCCAGGCGCGACCCGGCGCGCGTGGGGACAGAGATGAGCGAGCGGTGGGGGGAGCCAAGCTGAGGCGTCCCCTTGAAAGCTCCGTCGATCAGGGTGGGGTCGAGCTGGAGGAGCAGCTTCAGCCCAATGGCGTCGTCGAGGTCCGAGGCGAGCGTCGTCCCGTCCGGCGCGATCACGGCGTAGCCAGAGTAGTCGTGGAGGTGCACCACCGGCAGGAGGAGTTGCCGGATCTGCGCCGCGGCCGGGCTGGACCGCAAGGGCTCGCTCTCCCGAGGGACGTCCAGCTGAATCTCCACGGCCTGGCGCAGCTGCTCGGACTGGGCCCAGGACGCCACGTCCGCCTTCCTGTCCTCGGCCCAGAGCAGGAGTCCTTCGTGGGAGAGGGCGACCACCGCCCCCAGCGTGTCCTGGAGGTTGCGGCGGTAGAACAGCTCGACCCGCTGGAGCGTCCACCACGCGGCCAACCCGATAGGGGCGAGAAACACGAGCAGGAGGATGACCGTCTTCTGCCGCCGCCCGCCACGGCTCCGCCCTGCCGCAGGCTGGAACATCTTCATTGCCTCCTCGTTTCGGGAATGCCTTGCTGCTTCAAGATAGGCACGGGGAGCGGCCCGGCCCCCACCAGGCGCCACCTGCCGCGCGCTGCTTCGAGGGGTGGGGGGCTGGCCCTGGGAGAGGGCGAGAGCCACGCTGACCTCCTTGCGCGCCCCTCGCCACCGGCTCCACCGCCAGCTCCAGCGCCTGGGGCAGGCGCGAAGGCCCCAGGTTCCGGAGAACTCGCCGAGTCCGTAGGTACTTCCTCAGCGGCACAGAACCCCTCCCGGCAATTCCGCCCTGGCCCGCGGGCGTCAGATAGGTTCCGCGTTCATGCGGATGACCTCCCTGGCCCTGTTCCTCCTCTCGCAGCCCACCGTGGCCGCGAGCTGGCTGTGGCGGCTTGAGCTTCAACACCACGCGCAAGTCCGAGGACAGGCATTCCCCTTCGTAGCGTTACCCACTCCGTGCGGTCACCTGTGTGAGCCGCTCTAAAGGGCGAGCCTCGAGTCCCCCTCTTCCACCGTCCAGGACCACACCGCCACATAGGGGTGGAGCCAGCCGGCATCCTGGAGCGCGGCGAACAGCCCCTCCTCGATGACGAGCCACTGGCCGAACCACCGGCCCAGGGCGATGCGGTTGCGGGCCGGGTAGCGCGCCGCCGCCCTGCCCTGGAGCTCCAGCCGCCAGCCCTTCCCCTCGGGGTACGCCACCGCGTCCAGATAGAGCGGGCTGTTCAGCGCCAGCGCGACGCGCAGCGAGTCCCGCTCCAGGTCCCGCTTCGTCCAGCGCACGCTCCGCCTCGACAGCGTTACTGGTCCCTTCGCCTTCCCGTGGCGCCGGGCCTCCTCCAACATGGCCCGGACGTTCTGCCGGACGAGCGGGGACTCCATGGCGAAGTCGCCGCGCCACTCGCGCTCCTGGGGCCCGGGGATGAACATCCACAGCGTCTCGCTCGCGACCTCCGGGTAGCCGAGCGCATAGCCCTCCAGGCCCATCGCCAGATTCAGCGTGACCACCTGCACGCGCCCGTGCCCCGAGAGCCGCCAGCCGTTCGCGGCCAGACGCTCGGCCATGACGTCCAGCCGGTGCTGGATTTCCAGAGCCACGAGCGGCGCGCCCACCGTGAGCCCGAGCACCCCCACCGCGAGGGCGCCAACGCGAGACAGAGCGCGGCCAACGCCACGGAGGGACTCCAGAGCATGAGGAGGGCGGCGATGGCCAGCGACGCCACCGCCGCCACGAGCAGCACGCCCTGGAACAGGGCGAACATCAGGGAAAAGAGACGCGGAGCCCTCGTCGGAGTGGAGCGCATGCCCCGAGTAGAGCCAACTCCGCGCCTGCCTCGGGGAGACAGCGGCCCAGCGGTCTCTTCCGGGCGGAAACCGGACGCAATCCAGGTCCGAGCGGCCGGGTGCTCCGCGCCGAGCGGCTGGAGCCAGCACGGGCCGCGGAAAGGGACCGTGTCAGGTCCCCTCCTGTCAGGAAGCCAAGTACTTCTCCTGCGCGGGGGGCTTGTCGATTCACGCCCAGGGCCTCGAGCTTCAGCGGGGAGTTGTCGAGGGATTCGTTTCCGACACCTCGTCTCCTATGAATCGTCTGACACCCTCCGGTGAGCGCAACCGCAAGCCCTCCCCACTGCCGCGACACATCGAGATCCGGCAGTGCCGATTACCCGTCACCTCAAGGCACTGGCGCGGTTGGTCGCCTTACTTCTGCCGGGGCGCTGAACGCCAAGGGCTGCGGGGCCGCCATCCTGGCGGGCTTCTACCGAGCCAACATGCGAGCCTGGACACGTGCGTGCACCGGGCCAAGCCGAGCACCGATTCCGGGCCAAGGTGAGCACCCGTTCCGGAGCAAGGTGAGCACCCATTCCGGGGATGCCGAGCGGGCATTCCGGGCAAGGTGAGCACCTGTTCCGAGCCTACCGAGCACCTCCTTGATGCTGGGGGCCAGCAACCTCACCTACGTGGAGCCTGTCTTCAGCGAGGACATGGCTACGTGGGTGGGCTGCCACGTGCGCGCCTTCGCATACTTCGGCGGCGTGACGGAGCTGGTGGTGCCGGACAATCTCAAGGCAGGTGTCACGCGGGCACACCGCTACGAGCCGGACACCAATCCCACGTACGCGGACCTGGCGCGGCACTACGGCTTCGCGATTCTTCCGGCACGCCCGCGCCGGCCGAGGGACAAGGCGAAGGTGGAAGTGGGCGTGCTGCTGGCCGAGCGGTGGATTCTGGCGGCGCTGCGCCACCGCCACTTCACGTCGCTCTGCGAGGTGAGTGAGGCGGTGAAGCCGCTGCTGGAGAAGCTCAACGAGAGGCCCATGCGCAAGCTGGGCAAGTCGAGGTGGGAGCTCTTCGAGGAGGTGGAGCGCGCGGCGCTCAAGCCCCTGCCGAGCCGCCCGTAGATGCTGGTGGACCAGACGCTGGAGAAGCTGAGCGCGATGAAGCTGCACGGCATGGCCAACTACCTGCGCGGGTGGCTGGAGAAAGCCCCCGACAAGGACGTGTCGGCGACGGACCTGGTGGGCCTGCTGACGGACGCGGAGTGGATGTACCGGGAGAACAAGAAGCTGAGTGCACGCCTGCAACACGCGAAGCTGCGCCAGCAGGCGTGCCTGGAGGAGATTGATTACGGACACGCCCGCGGACTGACGAAGGCGCAGGTGATGGAGCTGTCCACCTCGAAGTGGGTGGAGAGCAGGCAGAACGTGCTGCTGACGGGGCCGACCGGAGTGGGCAAGAGCTTCCTGGCGTGCGCGCTGGGCCAGAAGGCGTGCCGCGACGGCTACAGCGTCGTGTACCGGCGAGCCTCACGCCTCTTCGACGAGCTGGCACAGGCACGCGCGGACGGCACCCACCCCCATGTGCTCAAGCGGCTGGCGAAGGCGCAGGTGCTGATTCTCGATGATTTCGGGCTGGAGCCGCTGGGCGCGGCCGAACGCAAGGAGCTGCTGGAGGTGCTGGAGGACCGCTACCAGGTGAGCTCCACCGTGGTGACGAGTCAGCTGGAGCCCAAGGATTGGCACGCCGTGATTGGCGACGCGACGCTGGCCGACGCCATCCTCGACCGGCTGGTGCACAACGCCCACCGGCTGAAGCTGGCGGGCGACTCCATCCGCAAGGTGGACGTGAATTTGACCAAGGGCCGCAAGCAGGCGAAGTGACCACCACCCCAGCGTCGCTGACGCTCCGACTGCTCACCTTGGCCGGAACGGCTGCTCGGCTTGGTCTGGAACGAGTGCTCACCTTGGCCGGAATACGCACCCTACCTTCCGAGAGAGGTTGGCGCGCAGGTACTGCATGAAGCCAGCGAGCGCGGCCCCCTGGGCCCACACCAGCAGGTGAAAGTGATTGGAGGCAAA
>NZ_JBJMQP010000135.1:0-103547 GCF_045802625.1 Hyalangium sp.
CGGCATCGATCAGCACGGGGTGCTGTACAACTTCGTGGATGCCACCACCATCGACGCTCATGGCTACGGCTTCTGGGGCACGGTGCTGGCTCCCTACGCGCAGCTCAACTTCACGGACGGGAGCTTCGATGGCGGCATCTACGCCGGCGCGTTCTCGGGCAACGCCGAGGGCCACATCAACGCGCTGCAGGACCGCGACATCCCCGTCTGCCAGGCGCCGTCGCCAAACGTCGCCCCGTAGCGCCCCACCGTAGAGCAGCCGCCGCCAGAGCGTCTCTGCCGCCGAATTAGCGCAATTGAAGGCTAGAGTGGCCCCCGTACCAGCGCTGGACGGAGGGCTACGTCATGAAGGTGATTCTCTTCGGGGCAACGGGCATGGTCGGGCAGGGTGTCCTGCGGGAATGCCTGCTCGACTCCAACGTGGAGAGCGTTCTGGCGATCGTGCGCGGCCCGACGGGGCAGCAGCACGCGAAGCTGCGCGAGCTGGTGCACAAGAACTTCCTGGACTTCTCCGCCGTCGAGGGCGAGCTCTCCGGCTATGACGCGTGCCTGTTCTGCCTCGGCGTCTCCTCGGCGGGGATGACGGAGGCGGACTATCACCACGTGACGTACGACTTCACGCTGGCGGCGGCGCAGCCGCTGGCCCGGCTCAACCCCGGCATGACGTTCATCTACGTGTCGGGCGCGGGCACCGACAGCACCGAGAAGGGCCGCAGCATGTGGGCCCGGGTGAAGGGCAAGACCGAGAACGCGCTGCTGAAGCTGCCATTCAAGGCCAGCTACATGTTCCGGCCCGGGTTCATCCAGCCGCAGCATGGAATCACATCGAAGACGAAGCTGTACCGGGCCATCTATGCGGTGATGGGGCCGCTCTACCCGGTGTTGAAGGCGCTCGCGCCCAAGTACGTGACGACGACGGAGAGCGTTGGGCGCGCCATGCTCAAGGTCGCCAGGCAGGGCGCTGCCAAGCAGGTGCTCGAGAACTGGGACATCAACAGCATCGCCTCCGAGGGGGCCTCACCCGCCGCGCGCTGATCAGGCCCCCGGCGCAGGCTCCCTCAGCGGCCCAGGCGCAGCCCCTGCTCCCTCTCCATCGGCACCGAGGGCACGTGCCACGCCTCGGCGCTCAGGGGCTTCTCGCGGCAGCTGTCCGCCGCCGAGCGATAGGCCTGGGTGATGATCTGGATGCACAGATACGCCTCGCGGGCATCCTTGCCCACGAAGTCCCCATCGCGAATGGCGACCAGGAACTGATCGAACATGGAGTTGAACCAGCTGACGTGGCTGGCATCCATCCAGTGCGAGGAGATGGAGTACTTCTCCACCTCCCACGTCACCGCGCCCTGCGCCACGTCCGGGCCGTCCGTGCGCCGCATCACCGCCAGCTGCAGATCATCGTCATCGATGGTGATGGCGCCCTGATCGCCCTGCACCGTGTACATCACCTTGCGCACGCCCGCGGTCCACGTGAGCTGCGCGTAGGCCACCCCGTTCGGGAAGGTGAGCGCGGCGCTGAAGTTGTCCTCGGTATCCCAGCGCCCGGGCTCCAGGTTGGACATCTTCGCGGTGACCGCCGTGGGATAGGCGCCCATCCAGTCGAACGTCAGGTAGAAGGAGTGGCTGCCATGATCCATGGCGATGCCGCCGCCGCTGTAGCGGTGCTCGCGGCGCCAGTGGGTGTGCCACTCGGTGACGCCCTTGGCGTGCGTGTTGCGGAAGGTGTTGAGCGTGAGCGCGCGCACCTTGCCAATCCGCCCGCTGTCGATGATCTCGCGCACCTTCTTCGCCACCGGCGCGTGCTTGTAGTTGTGACAGGGGAAGAGCACGCGGCGGGCGCGCCGGGCATGCTCGAGCAGCGCCGCGGCGTCCTCCAGCGTGGTGGTCAGCGGCTTCTCGCACAGCACGTGCAGCCCGTGATCAAACGCCGCGTGCGCCACCTTGGCGTGATCACACGGCGGAGTGCTGATGTCCACGAAGTCCAGGCGGCCAGCCTCGGCCTGCAACAGCGAGGCATAGTCCGGGTAGATGCGCGCCTGGGGCAGCGCCTTCCGGGCGAGCTCGCGGCGCGCGGCGCAGATGTCCGCCACCGCGACGATCTCCACGTCATCCGTGGTGCGCTTCCGCTCGAGGTACGCCGGCACGTGGCCGTTGCCGGAGATGAAGCCGTAGCCGATGAGCGCGCCCGACAGCCGCCTGGAGGACAATTGAGTAGCTGACATAGGCGGCCTCTAGCCCATTGACCGAAGCGGCTCAAGAGTCCCCCCCCATTGGGAAACTCTCATGCCCGCTGAATTAGTGTCTC
Source organism: Hyalangium sp. (assembly GCF_045802625.1). NCBI lineage: Bacteria > Pseudomonadati > Myxococcota > Myxococcia > Myxococcales > Archangiaceae > Hyalangium > Hyalangium sp. The sequence continues at coordinate 2,303 of NZ_JBJMQP010000135.1, forward strand.
CTAAGAATGTGGATGACGCCTAGCGCCAGCGGCCACTCTCGTGCAGCTCGCGGAAGACCTCGTCCAGCAACCCCAGGGCCTCGGCCGCGGCCTCGCGGGTGATGGTGAGCGCAGGCTGGAGCCGGATGTGCGGCGAGTACGTCATCGCCAGCAGCCCACGCCGCACTCCCGACATGTACACCTCGCGCATCACCGCGCTGGAGACGGGTTCCTTGGTGGTCCGATCTTTTACCACCTCGATGGCGAGGAACAGCCCGGCCCCGCGCACCTCGCCGATGAAGGGGTAGCGCTCCTTCATGGCCTGGAGCTGCTCGAGCATGAAGGCGCCCACCTTGGCAGCGTTCTCCCAGAGCCGCTCCTCGCGGATGGTGCGCACCGAGGCCAGCGCCGCCGCCGAGGCCAGCGGGTTGCCGCCGTAGGACGACGAGGCGCCCGAAGGGTTGGACCAGGGCTTGGCCTGGGCGATCTCCGTGCGGGTGAGCACGCCGCTCACCGGGAAGCCGCTGCCGAAGGCCTTGCCCAGGGTGACGATGTCCGGCTTGGCGCCCGAGTGATCCACGCCCCAGGGCTTTCCGGTGCGGCCGAAGCCGGTGATCATCTCATCCGCGATGAACAGCGCGCCCGCCTCGTGCGCCACGTCCGCCACCGCGGGGAGGAACTCCGGGGGAGGAATCACGTTGCCGGCGGTGCCCTGCATGGGCTCGGCGATCACCGCGGCCACGGGCCCCTGGGCCTGCTGCTTGAGCGACTTGCGCATGAACTCCGCGCAGGCCAGGCCGCACGAGGGGTACTTCAGCCCGAACGGGCAGCGGTAGCAGTCCGCGTAGGGCACCTGCGTTGTCCCCGACGGGAAGGGGCCGAAGCCGTGGCGCGCCTCCGAGCCCATCAGCGCCATGGCGCCCGCCGTCTTGCCGTGGAAGCCGCCCCAGAAGCCCACCACGTCCTGGCGTCCGGTGTACACGCGCGCCAGCCGCAGCGCGCTCTCCACCGCCTCCGCCCCGCCCGAGTAGAGCTGCAGCTTGTCGAGCCCGTTGGGCGCCATCTCCGCCACCTGGTGCATCAGCTCGGCGCGAGGCGCGGAGGTGAGGCTGCCCACGGTCAGCTTCTTCGTCTGCTCGGTGAGGGCGGCGACGTACTTGGGGTGGCAGTGGCCCAGCGCGTTGACGCCGATGCCACCGATGAGATCCACATAGCGGTTGCCATCCACGTCCGTGAGGTAGCTGCCCTCTCCGGTGTCCATGGCCACGCCCGCCCAGAGCGCGAAGCCCTGCAGGCCCGGGGCCAGGTGTTCCTGCTCTTTGGCGACGAGCTCCTTGGAGCGCGGGCCGGGAATCTCGGTCTGAATGCGGACGTGACCCATGGAATGAAGCCTCTTCTTCAGGTGGGGGAATAGCGCCGCCGGAAGACATAGAGGCGGTGCAGGGGGTAATTCCAAACGAAGCCGATGACGATGGAGGCCCCAATCACGCCGGGGACCTTGGGGGCGCCGAGCCCATCCACCAGGCCGTATGACAGCAAGACATTGAGCCCCGCGGAGGCCGCGCTCACCAGCGCATAGCGGAGCGCCTGCCCATGGAGGCTGCCCGCCCCCACCCCCGCCTGAAACACCCACCACTTCTTCACCGAGAAGTCCGTGAGGGCGCCGGCCAGCGCTCCGGCCGCGGCCGCGTAGAGGTAGTACACGCCGAGGGCGATGAGGCTGCTCATCAGCCCCCAGTCCACGATGGTCGCCAGCCCCGAGGAGAGCTGTCCCTTGATGAACTTCCACACCTCGTGCCGGGTGCCCCCGGGGGACGCTTCGGCCAAGACGCTCACCGGCCCTTCTTGCGCAGCTCCGCTCGGACGAACGCGGTGCGCTGCACTCCCGTGACATTGGCCAGCAGCGCGATCAGCCCCAGCGCGGCGAGCACCAGGTAGTGCCGCGGCTCGGCGACGCCGCGCTCCCAGAAGTACGTCAGCATGGACGAGAAGAGGGTCGAGACGACCAGGTAGGCGGCGCGCTCGTGGCGTTGCATGAGCCCCATCTTCGCATCGATGCCCATCGCCTCGCCCTTGGCGCGGGAGTAGCTCACCATCACGGCCCCCACACAGGCGAGCGAGCACAGCACGAACCCCAGCGGCAGGTGGCGGTAGTAGTAGGCGTAGCCGAAGAAGACGATCATCTCCGCCACCCGATCGATGGCGGCGTCGAGCACCTCGCCCGAGTCGGAGGACAGGCCGCGCGCCCGCGCCACCGTGCCATCCAGCGCATCGCACATCGCGCCGAACAGCAGCAGCCACGAGCCGAGCCCGAAGAAGCCCCCGCCGATGGCCAGCGCGGCGATTGCGTGCAGCGCCAGCGAGGTCCACGAGAGCACGTCCGGATGCACCCGCCAGCGCACCAGCGCGCGGCTCACCGGGCCGAACATCCAGTAGCCGTACTCCATGAAGTACTCGCCCAGGAGCACGGAGCCCCCCTGCTTCATCACCCGCTCGGTGCGGATGCGGCCTCGGACGGCGCTGCGAATGACGTAGACCGCGAGCGCCAGGAGGAAGGCGCTCAGCAGCGTGACGAAGGGCACCACCGTCACGAGGGGCGAGGACAGAGCACGAGCGAGCGAAGGGGGCATGATCAGAACCAAGCCCCGGATACTTGAGTTTCCAAGGTTGTCAAGGTAAGCCGCCCGCTCACAAGCAAACCCGCCTGCCGGCCGAGGGCAGAGGGGCGCAGCTTGCAGGGGAATAGGCGAGCCGACTACGGCTCGCCGCGCGAGGCCTTCTCATTCCAGGTGCCCGGCACCTCCCCTGTCTTGGAGCTCCCCATGCGTGTTGCCCTCACGAGCGTGCTGTTGGCAGGGATGGCCTACGGAGGCCTCTCGTACGCCTCGACGGATGTCTCCCCCGCGCACTCCACGGCAGGCGCCGCGGCTTCTCGCTGCGCGCTGGGGCCGGATACCCAGTGGCTCGTGGTGGAGGGCAGCAGCAGCGACAACTACTACCGCGTGCAGCAGGAAGAGGGCCGCACCGTCTTTCACACGGACTACCCCAAGGACACCAGCACGGTGACGCTGGGCCGGCGCGTGCCGGACAGCGCCGTGGGCTGGCGCCACCTGGCGTGGAGCTGGCGGGTGCACCGCTTCCCCGAGAACGGCAACGAGAAGATGTCCTCGCGCGAGGACAGCGCCATGGCCGTCTACGCCACCTTCGGCAGCCAGCTGCACCGCCAGTCGCTGAAGTACGTCTGGAGCACCACGCTGCCGGCGGGAACGGTGGTGGGGCCCAAGCGCACGCTCTTCTATGACATCGTCACCATCGTCCTGCAGGGGCCGGGTGGCGCGAACCGCTGGCAGGACGAGAAGGTGGACGTCGCCGCGGACTGGGCACGCTTCTTCGGCGACCCTGGCGCGAGCCCCGAGCAGGCCCCGCCCATGGTCGGCCTGGGGTTGCTCACCGACGGTGACGACACGGAAAGCACTCCCTCCGCGGACATCGCGGACATCGCCCTGACGCCGTGAGCCGGCTCAGCCTCGCGCGCCCTGGAGCCCGGGCTCGGGCAGCTTGCGCTCGCCGAACAGCCGCTCGCAGCCCCACCAGCACACAAAGGCGACGGCAACCCCGGCGAGGAGATCCAGGATGTAGTGGTGCGCCAGGTACACCGCTGAGAAGGCCACGAGCGCCGTGAAGAGCACGCAGGGGATGCGCCAGCGCAGCCCGCGGTTCCACGTGTAGAGCGTCACAATCAGCGGGAAGGCGACATGCAGCGAGGGCATGGCGCCGAACACGTTCGGGTTGCGCGCGTAGAACCCCTGGAAGTAGTGGATGCCGAGCAGCGCATCGAAGCGCGCGCACCCGGCGGCCGAGCCGGCCGTGCTCATCACCGCGGGCCCGAAGCCGTGCTCGATGATGTACCAGGGCGGGGCCACCGGCAGCAGCATGTAGATGAGGGCGCCGAGCGCGTTGGATGCGAAGAGGGCCCAGACGAAGGACGTGCAGCGCTGCCGCTCTCCCACGACGTAGAAGAACACCACCACCGCCAGGAACTGGTAGAGGTAGAGCGCGTACGAGGCGCCGCAGAAGAGATCCAACACGGCCACCGGGCGCGCGTTGAGCCACTCGGCCCAGGGGATGCCGCCGGGCGCGTGGAACAGCGAGACCTCGAGCTTCCACATGTCATCCGTGTGAACGGGGCCCAGCAGCGGCAGGTAGCGCTGCGCGTCCACCAGCACTCCGGTGAGCCACACCGGGAGGACCCCTCGGACGAAGGACTGGGGGCGAGGCCCTATCCACGGCAGGCCGGCGATCAGCCCGTCCGCGAGGATGTGCTCCGGACGAATTCCACTCACCGCTGAGAAGGCCAGATGGGCCAGCGCCAGCGCGAGCATGACCCACCGAAACCCACGCCCCTCGCTGTGCATGGAGCGCTCATCCAGAGTGTGCTTGGTCGTTGCGTTCACGAGTGTGGTGTCCCCTGGCTACCGGGCGCCCTCATACCGGGGTCGTCCCAGATAGGGAAGAGCCGCCCGGCAGGCAACTGCTGTGCATCTGCATGCGCTCATGAGTGTGCAGGTTGCTTCACGTCCAGCCGCATTCCCCTCTGGGAGGCCCTTGGCCTTTTTGATGCAGTGCTCCAATTCGCTATTCGAACGAGGAGCGGCTCGCGATGTGGAAACAGTTCCAGGGGACGGCAGTGCACCGTATCAAACGTGCGGCTGTAGCCCAGTTGCATCGGTCCGTCGAAGGGGAGGCGCTGCTCTTGCGCGTCTACCTGGCGGGCGAGGAGTACGCGGAGAACGATGCGCTGCTCGGACGGCTGAAGGCGCTCGGGCCCGCGTGGCTGTCCGACGGCATGGAGCGCCACCTCGCGGACGAGCGGCGCCACGCTGCCCTGCTTCGGGCGCGGCTCGCGGAGCTGGGGGCCGACCCGGCGGCGCACCTCCCTGGCGGGGTGGATGGCCTGGAGGCGGGAAAGCTCCGAAGGCTGCGGGCGCTCGTGACAACCTATGCGAAGGACTTTGAAGCTGGCGAGCGCGTCCCGCTGCTCGCGGTGGCTGCACGGATGGAGGCCATGTCCGTGCGCATCTTCCAGCGGCACGTCGAAGTGCTGGAGGCCTGGGAGCGTGAGAGCGGCGCTCCTCATCCGACGGCGGAGCTGCTGCGCAGTGTGGTGAAGGACGAACAGCGTCACGTGCGCGGGTGCGAGCTGGCCATCGAGCGGCTGGTGCAGCCTCAGGAGCGCGAGGCGCTCGCCGCGCTGGGCGCTCGCATCGAGGCCATCGAGCGGCGCGGGGCGACGGCGGGCGCCCTGGCGCTCTGGGCGGTGGGCGTGGCGCTTCGACTCCGGCAGGCGGGCGCGCATCTCCAGCCCTTCCGGCAGGGCCGCCGCGAGGAGGCCGCATGAGCCGCCAACGTGTGATGTGGCTCGCGGTCGCGGACGGGCGCGGGCACCTGATGCGCGCGCACCTGATGCGTCAGTTGCTCGGGCGGCAGGGCGTGCAAGTGGATGTGGTGACGACCTCGCCCGAGGGCGCGCGCTTCCTCGAAGCGCTGGGGACTCCGTCGCGGGTGCTCGCCCCCGGCTTCCGCATCGTCTACGACGCTCAGCAGAACCTGGCCCGGCGGGACACCGAGCGGCTCGTGCTGCGCTACCTGCTGTCGCCGCGCCGCATCCAGTCGGATCTGCGCAACCTCCAGCCCTTGATGGAGGGCGCGGACCTCGTGGTCAACGACTTCCATCCGCTGCTGCTTGCGCTGCCGATGCTCGGGCTGGACGCGTACGAGAGCCGGATCGTCCACCTGTACGGGCAGAACCTGTGGGGGGCGTTCGAAGAGCACCTGCATGGGAGAGCCCCCGTGCTCGTCGAGAAGCTCTTCCAGCAGCGGGCGCGTCGGCTGCGCTCCCTGGCGTTCGGCACCGTGGAGCACTCGCTCGAAGTGAACCCGGGGACCGTCGAACGGCAAGGAGCGCGAGCCGTGCGGCTGGCGCCCATCGTTCCCGCCCTGAGCGCGAGACCGGAGGCCGTCCGGAGCCGTCTGGGCGTGGGGCGGGACGAGCGCCTCGCCACGGTGTACCTCAACCCCTACTTCCGCTCGCCCGCGCTCGGAGAGCGGCTGGAGCGCGCGCTGCGGGCCCGAGGCTACCGGCTGCACGCGGTGGGCGAAGGCATGCAGGGGCGTCCCGGTTGGCGGGCCTATGAGCCGCACCTCGCGGAGGTCGCCGCCGCGAGCGACCTGCTCGTCGCCGCTCCGGGGATGGGCTCGCTTGGCCAGGCGCGGCTGTTCGGCGTGCCCTATCTGGCGCTCTGCACGGATCAGCCCGAGCAGGCGCAGAACCTCACCCAGCTCGAAGGCACCGTCGTCCGCACGTTCCGCCCCGCGGTGGAGGACGACGACGCGCTCACCGGCTCACTCGTGGCGCTGGAGCATGGCTCGCGGCAGCGGTGGCACGAGCGCCCTTCACCCGTGGCCGCCGTCGAGCGGCTGCATGCCTCATGGGTCCGTGCGCTCACGGGCCTCATCGCCGCGTCCGTCGCGGAACGTCCTCATTCCACCCAGGAGCTCGCCCATGCCTCGTGAATCGCATCATCCCACCGCCGCGCTCGTGCTCGAGATGAACAACCTGCGCTCAGGCCCGGTGGAGCAGTCGATCGCCAGCCTCGAGCGGCTGTTGCACCACCTCCAGGCCCAGACCCGCCCACTCACCTCGCTGGCCGAGCTCGTCATCACGCACGATGGGCTCCCAGCAGAGTCCCTCGCGCGGCTGAAGCAAGCCGCGGGCAGGCCCGTGCGCTTCGTGGAGCTCCAGGGCGAGGACGGGTACTACACCGCGAAGAACCGAGGCTTCGAGGCCACCCGGGCAGACGTGGTGGCCTTCGGGGATGCGGACTGCTGGCCGGAGCCGCGCTGGCTCGAGGCGCTCCTGGCTCCATTCGAGTCCGAGGCAGGGACGCTGGTGGCCGCGGGCCGCACCACCTACCGCGAGGATCTGCTCGGAGCGGCGGCCACGACCATCGACTTCATGTACTTCGACAGCCCGCTCGGAGAGGGGTGCACGCGCAACTTCTACGCGAACAACGTGGCCTTCCGGCGAGAGGTGTTCGCGCGCCACGCCTACCTGTCCGAGCAGCACATCTATCGAGGCCACTGCCAGGTGCTCGGCCTGAGGCTGCAGGCGGCGGGAGTGCCAGTGCGCTTCGTCCCCGAGGCCCGCACGGTCCACCGCTTCCCAGACTCGCTGCGAGACTTCGCGCGGCTGCGGCTGCTGCGCGGAGCGGACGCGCACGAGCTCACGCCGCACCTGGCCCGCGCCTACCTTCCTCCGAGATTGCAGTGGCTCGGGGACATGCGCCCGGCCGCGTCCATGGCCGTGCTCGCGGCGCGGCTGGGGATGAGCCTTCGCGCGCTCAACCACCAGGATCTGCCACCGGTGAAGGGCATGCGGCGCGCCGCATGCGTCGGGGCGATCGTGGGGCTCTCGCTGGTGGATGCGGCGGGCGCGCTCGCGGGAGCCACGGGCCTGGGTCGGCCTCAAGTGCGCGATGGAGCGCTCGCGGAAGAGGGACTCGGCTACCACACCAACCGCGACGGGCTCACGGACGCCGCCCAGGCCACTGCATAGACGGCTGCGCTCAGTTCCTCGCCTTCGAGCAACGAAACCCCTCCCGGATCCGCTCCAACTGCCCCCAGACCTTGTGCGTCATCGGCTGGGGGCTCGCCTGAAAGAAGGCCACCGTTCTGCCCTGCGCGGCGCATCGGAACACCTGGACCCGGAGATTGAGCGTGAGGGGCTTGTGCGTCTTGAAGGGATCGTACGCATCCACCTTCCCCTCGAAACGCTGCTGTCCCTCCTGGGAGGCCTTCGCCTCCGTCAGGTGGGCAGTGACCGTGGCCGCATGGGGATCGAACTGGGTGTTCTTCTCTTCGACGGCCCGGCTCAGGCCTTCGAAATACGTCTTGAGATCCGCGTTCAGTTGCTCGGCCGTGAACGGGACCTCGCCTTCGAGCCAGAAGACGAAGGCATAGCTCCAGAAGTCCTCGCTCCCCGGCTTGAACATGCCCGGTGAGAAGCGGAGCTCCTCCAGCCCCCGGTACGGGAGCTTCGGCGCGAATTCGGGCGGAAGGGTGAAAGTCTCCGTGCGCCACCCCTCGGGCGTCGGCAAGGCGAAGGGAACTTCGGGCGCTGGAGGCTCCTTCTGAGCCAAGGCTTCCGAAGCGAAGAGGAGCGCCATGATGAGAAGGAGGTGCTGTCGCATGGGACTTCCCTGGGAGACGGCGGGGGACGAGCCCCACGATAGCAAGGAGGCTGCACGCCCTCACTCCAGCTTGGGCTCGGGGGGCGGCAGCCAGGGCAATTCCATCCGCCGCTCCACTTGGAACGTCGCCCGGCGCTCGGTCCTCGGGCCGTAGCGCAGCAGGGCTCCACCGTTCAGCCGGACCTCGTGGGACACATGAGACACAGTCCCCGCGGTCCCCTGGGCCACGAGCGGAAACGTCACCTCCACCGGCCGCGCTCGCCCATCCGTCCCCAGCGGCACCTCCACCTGCTGTAGCCCCTCGGCCAGCCGTCTCCCATCCACTGACAGCTCGAAGTCCACCCCCGTGAGCAGCCCCACATCCGAGGAGGGGTTGCGCACCTCCAGCTTCAGCGTGAGCTGGCCCGTGCCGTTGGGCGCGAAGCGCAAGTCCAGCGTCTCCACCCGCACCGCCGTGTCATAGGCCTCGGGCCTCCAGGGCACCCCAGGGCACCCAGCGAGCAGCACCACCGCCAGCACCGCCCCGAGCGCGCGCATCACCCGCCCAACAGGGGCCGCAGCGCCTCCACCGAGAGCGGCCACCCCGCGCGCTGGGCCATCACCTCGAGCGCCTTGATGAACTCCGCGGCCGTCTGGAACCGGCGCGCCTTGTCCGCGAACAGCGCCTTGCGCACCACCTGCACCGCGTAGTCCGGCAGCTCCAGCTTGAGCGAGGACAGCAGCGGCGCCCGCGCGTCCCTCACCCGCATCATCAGCTCCGCCTCGCCGCCCTGCTCCGTGCCATACAGGCGCCGGTTGGCGAACAGCTCCCAGAGCAGGACGCCCACCGCGTACAAGTCACTGCGCGCATCCACCGCCTGCCCCAGCACCTGCTCCGGGCTCATGTACGCCACCGTGCCGCGCAGCGCGCCCGCCTCGCCCTGCATCATCCCCTCCACCTCGGCCACGCCGAAGTCGGTGAGCTTCACCTCACCCTGCACGCTCAAGAGGATGTTGGTGGGGTTCACGTCCCGGTGGACGATGTTGGTGCCGTTCTCCCCCACCTTGGCCCGGTGGAGGTAGTCCAGCGCCTTGAGGATGCACCAGGCGATGTAGCAGGAGGCCTCCGGCGGCATCGCCGTGCCCACCTTCATCAGCAGGCCCTGCATGAACGCCAGGGTCCGGCCGCTCACCAGCTCCTGCACCATCAGGTAGTCCTGCCCCGCCTTGAAGAGGCGGAACGTGCGGACGATGTTCGGGTGGCGCAGGCGCACGGTGAGCTTCGCCTCGTCCACGAAGGCCTTCACGTAGTTGGCATCCGCTCGGAACGAGGGGTGGAGGCGCTTGAGCACCACCTCCTCCGGCTCGCCCGGGGAGCGCTGGATCGTGGGGCTGGCGCGGGCCTGATACACCTCGGCCATGCCGCCCACCGCCAGGCGGCCCACCACTTCGTACCCTCCCAACTCCAATGCTTCCGCCACGATCGAGAGCCTACCGCGCCTGAATCCGCCCTTCTATTCCTTGCGCAGGGAAGAGAAGAGACTTTCATACTTGCGGGCAGAGCTGGCCCAGGAGAAGTCCCGCTCCATCCCCCGCCGGCGGAACCCCTCCAGGCGCGCGGGGTCCGCGTAGAGCGCCTGTCCCCGGCGCATGGCCGCCAGCAGGGCGGCGGGGTGGAAGGCCTCGAAGAGGATGCCGGTGCCGTCCAGGCCCCCCTCCACCGTGTCAACCAAGCCCCCCGTCGCCCGGACGATGGGCACCGTGCCATACCGCAGGGAGTACATCTGGTTGAGCCCGCAGGGCTCGTAGCGGCTGGGCATCAAGAAGAAGTCCGCCCCCGCCTCCACCAGATGCGACAGGCCCCGGTCGAATCCAATGTGGACGCCCACCTGCTTCGGGAAGCGGGCCTGGAGCATCCGCAGACCCTCCTCGTAGGGCCCCTCGCCGCTGGCCACGGCCACGAAGCGGATGTCCGCCTGCAACGCGGTAGGCAGCACCTCCAGCAGCAGGTCCACTCCCTTCTGCCACGCCAGCCGGGTGACGGCGCCGAACACCGGCGCATCCGTCTCCGGCAGCCCCATACGCCGCAGCAGCTCGCGCTTGTTCACCGTCTTGCCGGACAAGTCCCCCGGGCTGTAGCGCGCCGGCAACAGGGGGTCCGTCGCCGGATCCCACTCGTGCGTGTCGATGCCGTTGAGGATGCCCACCAGCCGCCCCTGCTGCCGCAGCAGCAGCCCGTCCAAGCTGGCGCCCATCTCCGGCGTCTGGATCTCCTTGGCGTAGGTGGGCGACACCGTGGTGACGGCATCCGAGAACACGATGCCCGCTTTGAGGTAGTTCACCGTGTCGTAGAACTCGATGCCGTCGTGCGAGGTGAACAAGTCCCACGGCAGCCCCAGCTCATCCATGACGTCCTTGCCGTACTGGCCTTGGTAGGCCAGGTTGTGGATGGTCATCACGCAGCGAGCGCGCGACAGCGGGGTGCCCTGGAAGCCGCGCCGCAGCGCCACCGCCGCCAGTCCCGTCTGCCAGTCGTTGAGGTGGACGATGTCCGGGATGAACTGCAGCCGCTGGGCCGCCTGGAGCGCGCCGATGCTCAGGTAGGCAAAGCGCCGGTGGTTGTCCCCGAACCCGCCGTACATGTCCCCGTAGATGCCGGAGCGGCCGAAGAACCGCTCGTTCTCCAGGAAGAGCACCTCGTGGCGCTCCGCCACCCGGACCGAGAGGATGGGCCCGCCCTCTTCGCCAAAGGGGAAGCGCAGCCGGATCGACTGCCCCGTGGCGGTCAGCCGAGGCTCCTTCACATCCGCGTAGCGCGGGGTGATGACCTTGACCTCATGGCCGAGCCCGGCGAGCGCCCCAGGAAGGGCCCCCGCCACGTCCCCCAGGCCGCCCGTCTTGGAGAAGGGGGCGACCTCCGAGGAGATGAACAGAATCTTCATGCCCGAACCATGCCGTGTAGCGCCCGTGAGTCAACCTTAAGAAGAAGAGAAGCGCACGAGCGCTCTTCCCTGGGCGAACGAGGTTGTTAGGGTGGGTGCATGGAACTGCCTCAGGATCCCATCGAGCGCTTCGCCGTCCTCTACGAGCAGGCGAAGAAGGCCATCCCCGTGGACCCCAACGCGATGATCGTCGCCTCGGTGGGAGCCGACGGCCGCCCCTCGGCCCGGGTGGTGCTGCTCAAGGACTTCGATGCGCGCGGCTTCGTCTTCTTCACCAACTACGAGAGCCGCAAGGGGCGCGAGCTGCAGGGCCAGCCCGTCGCGGCGCTCGTCTTCTACTGGGCGGCGCTGGAGCGGCAGATCCGGGTGGAGGGGCGCGTGGAGCCCGTCTCGCAGGCCGAGGCGGACGCGTACTTCCACAGCCGGGCGCGCGGCAGCCAGATCGGCGCATGGGCGAGCCTGCAGAGCCAGCCCCTGCCCTCGAGGGAGCTGCTGGAGGAGCGGGTGGATCAGCTCACCCAGCAGTACGAGGGCAAGACGGTGCCGCGCCCGCCCCACTGGTCGGGCTTCCGGGTGGTGCCGGATCGCATCGAGTTCTGGCGCTCGCGCCCCAGCCGGCTTCACGAGCGCATCGTCTACACGCGCGCCGGCACTGGCTGGAGCACCGAGATCCTCTATCCGTGAGCGGGCCCCGCTCCCCCTACCAGAGCATCTCCTTGCCCTGGAAGTCGAAGAAGCAGCCACTTCTGGCCAAGGTCAGCTCGTCGATCACCCGGAGCAAGCCCTGAACGCACTCGTCCACGCGCGTGGGAGCCATCTTGCTGCCCATGTCCGTCTGCACCCAGCCCGGGTTGAGCAAAGCGGTGATGAGCCCCTTCTCGCGGAAGTCCACGGCCATGGTCCGCATGCCCTGATTGAGCGCGGCCTTGGACATGCGGTACGCGTACGCGCCGCCCGCGAAGCCGTAGACGCCGGCGGGCGTGTTCTCGGTCAGCGAGCCCATGCGCGTGGTCAGGTGGACGATCTTCCGCGTGTTCCCCTTCAGCACCAGGGGGAGCAGCGCGGAGGCCATGCGCATGGGGCCAATGGCGTTGGTCTCCATGACATGGGCCATGTCCTCGAAGTCCAGCTCGCCCAGGGGGTTCCACTTGCCGCTGACCCCTGCGTTGTTGATCAGCACGTCGATGGGCGCCTCGCCGATGGAGGCAGCGAAGGCGCGCACGCTGGCGGTGTTCTTCACATCGAGTGCGTGAATGCGCAGACGCTCCCCTGCGTCTCGCGCCAGAGCGGTCAGCTGCCGGGCCTCCCAGGGAACGCGAGCTCCAGCTTCTACGGTGTCGCCACGAGCGAGCAGTTGTCGGACGAATTCGAGACCAATGCCACGAGAGGCCCCAGAGATGGCGTAGCGCATACATGTATTAAGACGCTTCACTGGCTGTAGGCACAACCGATGGGACTCTTGACCCGAGTGACCTACACGCGCACAGGACAAATGGATCCAGGAGTAGCGGAAACATGACCGTAATCGCTGTTATCGGAGGTGGAATTTCGGGGCTCGCGTTGGCGTACCGATTGCGGGCGCGCGGGAAGGATGCGGTCGTACTGGAAGGCGAAAATCGTCTGGGTGGCAACATCCAGACGAGACAACGTGATGGGTTGGTAACGGAGGCAGGACCCAACAGCTTCCTTGATCGGGAACCGGCGACGCGGGAGCTGGCCAAGGGCCTGGGCATCGAGGAGCTGATCCGCGCGGCGGATCCGGCGGCGAAGGCGCGCTACCTCTACACGCGCGGGCAGCTGCGCGCGGTGCCCGCCTCTCCGCCCGCGTTCCTCAAGTCGGATCTCCTGCCGCTGGGCGCGCGCCTGCGCGTGGTGGCCGAGCTGTTCACCGGCCGAGCGCCTGAGGGAGTGGATGAGTCACTGGGGGCTTTCGGGCGTCGGCACCTGGGGACCCGGGCCACGTCGGTGCTGTTGGACGCGGTGCAGACGGGCATCTACGCGGGGGACATGGAGGCGCTGAGCGTGGGCGCCACCTTCCCGCAGCTGACGAAGCTGGAGCGCGAGCACCGCAGCCTCATCCTCGGGGCCATCCGCAGCCAGGGGGCGCAGCGCAAGGCGCTGGCGGCGGGGAGCGGGGGCTCGCAGAAGTTACGCGGAGCGTTGAGCACCTTCGAGGGTGGCATGCAGACGCTGGTGGAGGGCCTGACGCGAGCGCTGGGGCCGGCGGCGCGCACGGGCGCGAAGGTGGAGGGGCTGCAGCCCAGCCAGGACGGCTGGAGAGTCTCGGTGCGGGAGCACGGGCGGCAGGCGGAGCTGCTCGCCTCGAAGGTGGTGCTGGCGACGCCGGCCTACGTCACCGCGGGGCTGGTGCGGCCGCTGGATGAGAGGCTCGCGGCGCTGGTGGAGGGCATTGCCTATGCGCCCATCGCCGTGGTGCACCTGGGATACGCGCAGGGCAGCACGCCCGCGCCGGACGGCTTCGGCTTCCTGGTGCCGGGCCTGGAGAAGCGGCGGCTGCTGGGAGCCATCCACGCCTCCACGGTGTTCCCCTTCCGCGCCGAGGACGGCAAGGTGCTCTACACCTGCATGATCGGCGGCGCGAAGAGGCCGGAGCTGGTGGGCCTGGACGAGGAGGCCCTGGTGACGCTCGCGAGGGAGGAGCTGAAGGAGCTGGCCGGCGTCACGGCGAGCCCCGTGTTCACGGAGGTCTTCCGCTGGACGCGAGGCATCCCCCAATACAACGTGGGGCACCTGGAGCGGGTGGCCGCCATCGACTCGGCGCTGGCGCGGCTGCCGGGGCTGCACCTGGCGGGCAACGCCTACAAGGGCGTGGGGATCAACGACTGCATCCGCAATGCCCTGGCGCTGGGAGATGCGCTGGCATCCTGATTGCTGGCGCGACCACTCACCCTCCACCCGCGACCGCTCGCCCTCTTCCGGGCCACGTCGGGGTCAGGCGGCATCATTCTCCCTCCGTCACGCACTCTCGGAGTGAGCCATGACCTCGATCTCGACGCCCCTGCTGGTTCTCTGCGCCGTCCTCCTCTTTCCGCTGGTGCTCGCGGGCACCATCGCGCTCGACCTGACTGAAGCGGAGGTGGCGCCGTGAAGGGCAAGCGCCTGCTGGATCTCGCCCTGATGCTGCCGCTGGTGCCCTTCTTCGGGCTGGCGGTGGGAGTGCTCGCCCTGCTCGTGCTGATCATCGATGGGCGACCAGTCTTCTTCACCCAGCCCCGGCTGGGCCAGGGGCGCCGGGTGTTCCGCATCCTCAAGCTGCGCACCATGACGTGCGAACCGGACATGCGCGCCCGGCGTCCCACCCGGCTTGGCAACCTGCTGCGCCACCATGGCTTGGACGAGCTGCCCCAGCTCTTCAACGTCCTCATCGGCGACATGAGCCTGGTGGGGCCTCGCCCGCTCACCCCGGAGGATGCCGAGCGCCTCATCGCCTCGCACCCGCCCCTGGCCGCTCGCTTCGAGGTGCCGCCGGGGATAACGGGGCTGGCGCAGGTGTGCCAGGCGCGCGGGGCGGCCCTCACGGCGCAGCTCGATGCCGAGTATGCTCGGGCGCGGAGCGCCTCCGTGGACATCCGCATCCTCTTCCGCACCACCTGGATCAACGTCGTCGGCAAGCGCCGGGGGGCGCGCCCGCTGCCGCCGCACCTCGTGCCGAGATGAAACTGTCTCCGGAAGGCTCGATTGTCCGAGCCACCCTGCTCGCCCTCATGGCGCCCAAGCGGCTGGCGCCGCTGCTGCTGGTGTCGGCGTCACTGGTGCTCGCCCAGGTCCGGTTCAGCCGGGATCCGTTGGCCCTGCCGCTGGGCCTGCTGATGTGCCTGATCTTCGTAGCGGTGGCCCCTGTCTCCTACCGCGTCCTCTTCCCCGAGGGCCTCGACTTCAGCCACGGCGGCGTGCGGCTGGCGCTCTATGGAGCGGTGGGCAGCGGCGTGGTGCTCTCCTCCGGGTACGTCCTGCCGAAGCTGCTGCGCATGGCGCCCACCTTCCTCACCCAGCCGGTGAACCTGGCCGTCTGTGGCGCGCTGTACCTCGTGGGGGGCTGGGGCCTGGGCCGGGACATCGGCTTCGAGGAGTCGCTGGCTCGCGAGCGTGCGCGCGCGGCCCGGCTCGAGCTGGAGGCCGAGCAGGCCCAACTGCTGGCGCTGCGCAGCCACCTGGATCCGCACTTCCTCTTCAACACGCTGAATGCGATCGCCGAGTGGTGCCGCACCGATGGCGCGGTGGCCGAGGCAGCCGTGCTCCGGCTGTCGGCCATGCTGCGCAGCGTGCTGGCCGGAGTGCGCAGCGCGACATGGCCGATGGAGAAGGAGCTGGAGCTGCTGCGCACCCTGTTCGAGCTCCACCTGCTGAGAGATCCGGAGCTGTTCCAGCTCTCGTTCGAGGTGGCACCGGGGCTGGGCGAGGTGCCAGTGCCGCCGCTCATGCTGCTGCCGCTGGCGGAGAACGCGGTGAAGCACGGGCCGGCGGCGGGGCACCGCGGGCGCATCACGCTGGAGCTGAGCTCGCGAGATGGCGAGCTGGTCTTCACCCTGGAGAACCCGGGGGCCTCGAAAGGTCCACGGCTGGGCAGCACGGGCCTGCCCACGGTGGAGCGGCGGCTCGCGCTGGCCTACGGTGGAAAGGCCCGGTTCTCGCTGGAGAGCGCCGAGGGCCGCACCCGTGTCACCGTCACCCTGCCCCGCTCGGGCCCCCTGCTGGGAGTCATCACGTGAGCCAGTCCCTGCGTGTCCTGATCGCCGATGACGAGCTGCTGGCTCGCAAGCGTCTGGCGCGCCTGCTGAGCGCGTTCCCGGACGTGGAGGTGTGTGGCGAGGCGGCGGATGGAGATGCGGTGCTTGCCGCGGCGCGAGCGGGCGGGCTGGATGTGATTCTGTTGGACATCCACATGCCGGGGCTGAGCGGGCTGGATGCGCTGGCGCTGCTGCCAGAGGACGGGCCGGGCGTCATCCTCTGTACGGCGCATGCCGAGCACGCGGTGGATGCCTTCGAGCATGGCGCGGTGGACTACGTGCTCAAGCCGGTGGAGGCGGCGCGGCTGCAGAAGGCGCTGGACCGGGCGCGGGCGAGGCTGGGGCCGAGGGAGGAGCCAGAGCCCGCGAAGGGGCAGGCAGCGGGCTCGAAGGGGCTCACGCGGCTGCCGATTCCCACGCGGCAGGGGATTGTCCTGGTGGATCCGGACACCATCTCCCACGCGACGCTGGAGGAAGAGCTGGTGACGGTGTTCACCACGCAGGGCGAGTTCCTCACGGACTTCACGCTCAACGAGCTGGCCGACAAGCTGCCGGTGGAGGGCTTCCAGCGAGTGCACCGGCGCGCGCTGCTGAACCTGGCCCACGTGACGCGGCTGGAGCCGCTGGAGACGGGGGGCTACATCGCTCGGACCACGCGCGGGCACGCGGTGGAGGTGAGCCGCCAGTCCGCCCGGGAGCTGCGCCGGATGCTCGGCCTGCGCCGCGGGCCCGAGGAAGAAGGCTGAACCTCAGCTTCAGTCCACCGGCCACTCGTGCACGGGCGCGCCGGACTCGGCGTGCTCGCGGTAGCGCTCCAGGAGCGTAGCCAGCGCGTCTTGTTTGGGCATCTGCTCCTGCAGCTTCGCCAGCACCAGGCGCTGCCAGCGAGCTCCCGTGCGCCGCGCCGCCACGCGGGCCTCGATGATGCCCAGCATCGCGTCCGCCTCGTCCGCGTCCACGCCCGCCTCTACCAGTCCGCGCCTCGCCACGGGCAGCAGCTTCGGCACCAGCTCCGTCACCGGTACGGGCTGGGGTGAGGGCGCCCTCTCCGAGGGCCAGAGCAGCACCGCGTCCATCCCCTGCTTCGCCGCTCGGATGAAGTTGCCACGCGCGTGGATGAAGGGCATCGCCGGCAGCAGCGTATCCGTCTGATCCGCGAGGCCCAGCGTCAACCCGAGCAACAGCGCCCCATTGGCCACCATGTCCACCACCGAAGGCCCGGCCGGGAGCGCACGGAACTCGATGCGCAGGTGGCCTCCGCACTTCGGATCATAGATGGCGCGGTTCCAGTTCCAGATGGTGCTCTGGTGCAGCCGCAGCTCGTCCAGCCCCGGGAGCTCGCTCCGCGCCAGACACTCGAGTGGAGACATCGGGCCCACCACCGGCAGCAGCGGCGCGTGCAGCGCCACCGCCTCCGAGAACAGCTCCAGCGCGCCCTCCCTCGCCCAGCCGTGACCGAACGTCACCCGCGCGTGAGCCCCGGAGGTGTTCTCGTGAGGCTCGCCCCGGTCGTCCACGGCCTGCCGGAAGAGCGCCACCCGTGTCTCGTCCCACAGCCGCCTCCCGAGGAAGAGCGGCGAGTTGGTGGACACCGCCAGCACGGGCGCCGTCACGAGCTGCGCCGCGTTGTACATCCGGGCGAACTCCGCGGGCTCCACCCGCAGGTGGAACTGGAGCGAGGTGTTGGCGCCCTCCAGCGTCACGTCATCCCAGGTGAGCGACAGCGAGTCCTCGCCCGCGATGGCCACCTGGAAGGGCGCATCCCTCCTGCGCCGGATGGCCGCCGAGAGCGCCCGGTAGCGAGGCATTCCCGTCAGCGCGCCGCTGCCCAGATCCACCTCTCGGAGCGTGGGGAGGATGCCCGTCACCACCACCCGAGCCCCCTGCGTGGCCGCCGCGCGGCGTACCTCGCTGAGCGAGTCCTCGAACTCCGCGCGCAGCGCCGAGAAGGGCCGCCCGGCCAGCGGAGAGGGACGCAGGTTCGTCTCCAGGTTGAAGCGGTTGATCTCCAGCGTCACGCGCGGGTCGACCGTCTGTCCCAGCACCTGGCGGTTCACCGGCAGCGGGAAGCCCGTGGCGTCCACCAGGAACATCTCCAGCTCGGCGCCCACCGTGCGCGGGCCCACGCCAAAGCCGGGACGCCGCAGCAGCGCCCGCAGGGCCTCCAGGTTCTCGGCGAGCCTCTGGGAGAAGCGCCGGTAGTCCTCGGGGGAGAATTCCTCGCGTTCGATCGCCAGACCCATACCTGGAGATTGGCCACAATCCCCATTCCCGGCAGGCTGCCCGCCGCGCGCCTGTCTCTTGGCCGCCTCCAAAGCAGGCTGGCGCGGTCAGCCCGCCCGGCTCCTGAACGACCATCCCCAGGTCACACCCCCGCCCAGGTGTGTTATCGCTCGATAGCGCCATGCAGCCTGCCTCCTCCCCTGCTCTGCTCAACCTCTACGATCTGCCTCGCACCGCCCTGGGCGAGTTGCTGGCGGGCTGGGGCTTCAGCGCCTTCCACCGGGACGCGCTGTGGGAGGCGCTCTATCGCCAGCAGGTGGAGTCGCTCGACGCGCTGGAAGGACTGCTGCGGCCGGAGCTGGTGAGGCTCCTTCGTGAGCGCACCTGCCTGCGCCGCCTCGCCGTGCACCACGAGGCGTTCAGCAGCGATGGCTATACCCACAAGCTGCTGCTGCGCCTGCACGACGGGCAGACCATCGAGACGGTGCTGATGCGCTTCAAGGGACGCGCCACGGTGTGCATCAGCACGCAGGCTGGGTGCGCCATGGGGTGCGTCTTCTGCGCCACCGGGCAGATGGGGCTCGTGCGCCACCTGAGCCCGGGGGAGATCGTCGCGCAGGTGTTGCACGTCACCGGAGTCCTCCGCCAGTCCGGCGAGTCCCTGCGCAACATCGTCCTCATGGGCATGGGCGAGCCTCTGCACAACTACGACGGCACCATGGAGGCGGTGGACATCCTGGTGGATCAGCTCGGCTTGGCCATCGGCCCGCGCTTCATCACTTTGAGTACCGTGGGCGTGGTACCGGGGATCCGCCGACTGGCGGACGAGGACCGTCCGGTGCAGCTCGCCGTCAGCCTGCACGGCGCCACGGACGCGGAGCGCGCGGCGCTGGTGCCGGTGGGCAAGCGCTGGCCGCTGGATGAGCTGATGGAGGCGTGCCGCTACTACAGCGAGAAGCGCAAGCGCCGCATCTTCTTCGAGTGGACCCTGATCGCCGGGAAGAACGACACGCCGGAGCAGGCGCACACGCTCGGGCAGTTGCTGAAGGGCATGGACGCGCACATCAACGTCATCCCGCTCAACCCCACGGTGGGCTATGGCGGAACGCCCAGCGCTCCCGAGGCCGTGCGCGCCTTCCAGGACGTGCTGGCCTCCTACGGGTTGCCGAGCACGGTGCGCCAGCGTCGCGGCATCGACATCGACGCGGGGTGCGGCCAGCTCAAGGCCGCGGTGGAGCGCCCGCGCCGTTCACCTCCTGCAACTTCCTGAGCGACAACCGCCCGCCGACGGGGAGGTAGCTCGCGGCCTCGCGCACGAGCCCTACGAAGGCCCGAGCCGCCTCCGTCAGCGGAATCCCCATCGTCCTCAGCGTGCGGCGGTGATCCACCAACACCACGCCCATCGCCGCCATCGCGAGGCTCCACCACACCGCCTGCCACCCCGCGCGCACCAGCACGCCCCAGCCCTGCCGCGCGAAGAATTCGCCGTGGAAGTCCAGGTGGTGCTGCTCGTCCTCGCAGATCTCCTCCAGCGCGCGCCTCAAGTCCCCCACCGGCAGGCGCGAGGCCAGCAGCCCATAGAAGGCCCCGCCAATCACCTCCGCCACCAGCAGCACCATCAGCTTCAGCCGCAGGCCCAGCAACCTACGCCCGTAGACGAATAGACGCTCCGTCCAGTTGCGCGCTAACAGCGCGCCTCCCAGTCCTCGCACCATCAGCCCGAGCATGCGTGCATGTCGCCCCTCCTCCGCCACGAAGAGCTTCAACGCCGCGCGGTAATCCGCGTCGATCCCCGGCACCTGGGCGCGATCAATCTCATGGGCAATGCGCCCCTCGCCCGCCTCGCCCAGCTGGAAGGTCGCCAGCGACCCCGCCAGCGCCGAGCGCCACGCCTCGGGCAGCGCCTCCGCTCGCTCCAGTCCCTCGGGCAAGGGACGCCGCCGGTTCATCTCGAAGTGCCTGCGCCAGTCGCTCCACCGCATGATCCTCTCCTTCGTGGGACGCGCGCTGCGTCCCTGTCGCGAAGAAGAAATGCCTCAGCCCCGAGCGCCCGGAGCGCCATCCCACCCGAGCGGTCGCGCCGCCCCCGCGAGCGGTCGCCTCGCGTCCCCCAGCGCTTCACCGGCTCGGGCGCGCCGCGGTGTTCAGTGTCAGTGGATGCGGGCCTGCATACGACGCCACGCGCAACGAGGTCGATGGTGGACACTCCACACAAAGCGCGACGAGGCCCCTTGCATGCACTTGGCACGTGGGCACATTCTTCGAAGTGGCAACACCGAGGGAGGTGGGGCGATGCAGCTTGCCATTCATGAGCACGCGACTGTGGAGGAAGCGAGCAAGGACCTGCTCGACTTCATTCTCACGCCGTCCAACTGGCTCTCCACGGAGCAGCAGGCGGCGGATCCCTCCGCGCGCCCCGCCCAGAACGCGCTCTACCAGCGGCGCGTGGGGCCGCTGCGCATCTGCGCCTGCGTCGAAGTGACGCCCACGCTCGAGGTCTCCCTGCGCGTCGCCTTCCGGGCCCCCGGGCTCACGCCGGTGAAGGCCGCCGATCACCTCGAGACGTTCCTGCGCACGCGCATGCCGCTGACGCCCAACACCGAGTGGCAGGTGGAGGTGGACGAGCGCCGGTGGATCCACTTCGTGCGGCGCTACGCCGGCGCGCGCCTGCTGGCCTGAAGCCCCGCGCTCACGTCAGCTTGAAGTAGCGCAGGGGCTGGCCCACGTTCTTCACGGGCGTCTCCGTCAACGGACCGAAGTTCAGCGCCTGCACCCAGGGCTCCTGGGACAGGCTCAGCGCCTCGCGCGCGCTCTCCATCAGCAGCGTCTCCCGGAAGCCGCCGAGCGCCTGCAGCCGCGCCGTCTGGTTCATCCCCGTGGAGAAGGCGGTGTACTGCCGGTTAGGTCCGAACAGGCCGCAGTTGGTGTGGGCCAGGTTCACGCCGATGGCCACGCCCAGCCCGGGCAATGCCACTCGCTTGCAGAGCTCCATCACCTCTTCCCGAGCGCTGAGCGAGGCGGTGTACTTCTGGATCTCCAGCGCGGCGCGCATGACGGCCTCGGCGCGCTGGACACGGCTGGTCTCGAAGAAGGGTGGGCCGAACAGGCCGATGACGCAGTCGCCCACCATCTTGTCGAAGACGCCACCGCACTCCCAGATGGAGTCCACCACGCGCGCGCTCCACTCATCCACGAAGCGGCCGATGCTCTTGGGGCTGTCGAAGCCCTGCTCGCAGATACGGGTGAAGCCGTTGATGTCCGCGAAGAGGATGCCCACCTCCTGATCCTGCGGCCGGAGGTACTGGGCATAGGCCGGATCCCTCAGCAGCTCGTCGATGGTGCTGCTGCGGAAGAACTGCGAGAGGTGGATGCGCTCGCGGTTGTAGTCCAGCAAGCGCTGGCTGAGGCCCGAGGCCAACAGCCGGACGATCTCCATCGTGTACGAGGAGAAGCCCTCGTCGCTCCAGAGGACGAGCTTGCCCAGGTGCTCGTTGCCGGAGGCCCCGGAGATGAGCACCACCTCCGAGGTGCGCCCCCGGGCCTGACCGAAGAGCTGACGCAGCGAACCATCCACGCGGTGGAGCAGCTCCGAGCCGTGCTTCTGGATGAGGCGCTCCAGGTGAGGGCCGGGCCGCTCGGTGCTCTCGTACTCCAGGTGGCCGTGGCGCCAGGTGCGGTAGTGCAGCACCTGGGGGCGCACCGCGTCCCGGTAGAGCAGCGCGAAGCCCGGCAGCCGCACCCGCTGCGCCAGGGCCAGCACGGCCTGATCCATTCCCACCTCGAAGACGGGGTTGGACAGGTGCTGGTTGCACTGGAGGACGAGCTGGTGCTTCTCCGAGGCGGTATGGACCAGGCACAGCACGGTGTCGAGCAGCTCGGCCACCGTCTCCAGCATGCGGGCGAGCCGCGCGGACTCCACGGCGTCGGTGTGGTCCCCGGCGAAGAGCAGGCCGATAGCGCCCACGCGCGTGCCCACCACATCCAGCGCCTGGGAGACGAGCGTCCCATCCTCCAGGCGCCGCACTCCGTTGGGCTCCTGGATCAGCAGGCTGGGGTGACGCTCGCCCCAAGGACCTTCCATCCAGGTCTGCTCGGCGAGCTCCTCGTTGCGCGTGGTGAGGGCGATGGCGCGCGCTCCCGTCAGCTCGACGATGCGCGGCAGGCATCGCTCGAACGTCTGGTCGAGGCTCTCGCGCAGCTTGAGGCTCTCCTCGAGCAGCTCATCCACCGTGCGGTGGAGGTGGCGAAGCGATCGGAGTTCCTCCAGCGAGGGCTCCGCGGGCAGCGCATACGACGCTTTCATGGACTGAGGTTCTACAGCCCCTGGGCTCCGGTGTCACAACCTCACCCAGACACCTGGGGGACGTGCTTCTCTCCGCCGACCACCTGCCCCTGGGAGACGTCGATGACCCAGTAGCCCTCGCGCCCGGCCATGGTGGAGGAGCCGGCGCCGAAGATATGCGGTCGCTCGGCGGTGGCCAGGTGGTGGTAGCGGTGGTGAATGTGGCCGTGCAGCACAGCGTGGCGTGGGCCCGGGAGCAGCCGGCACAGCGCCTCCGCGTCCCGGAGCCCGTGGGTCCATTTGTCCGCGCGTCCGCGAGGCGTCAGGGGCGCATGGTGGACGACCACGAGCAGCGCCCGGCCCGCCAGCCTCGGGTCTTTGACGAGCGCATGGAGCCCTTCGAGCTGCGCCGGGCCAATGAGCCCATTCGAGATGCCGGGGACGGGAGGCACGCGAGCGGACTTGAGCCCGATGACGGCGGCCTCCTCGCCCACCAGCCGGACGAAGGGGAACGCACCTTCGCGGCAGTGCTCGGGAAGATCGCTCTCCAGCAGGTGGCCGAAGTAGCGCTCGAAGCGCCGGCTGCGCTCACTGCCCGGGGTGTAGACGTCGTGGTTGCCCGGGATGACGGTGCAGCGAGTCCGGTCCTCCACCCACCCACTGAGCGCGGCGCGAGCTCCCTCGAACTCGCTGTCGAGCGCATAAGCGGTGAGATCTCCCGAGAGGATGAGGTGATCCGCCTTCTGCGCCCGGGCCTCGCGAGCGATGGCGGCGAGCGTCTCGGGGGCTCGACGGTAGGCGCGAGCCCGGCCTCCCACCGCCAGCTCCGCGAGCGCCACCCACCGGCGCCAGCCGAGCCGGAAGAACGGCTGCGCGAGATAGTCAGCGGTGATGTGGACGTCGGAGCAATGGACGAAGCGCATGGAGGAGACCTGGACAGGAACGGCTCGCGACGGGGGGAACATTCTCGCCGAGCCAGCCGCCGTGGGAAGCAGGTTCGATGGGCATTCCGCGTGAAAGAGCGCTGTCTCACGCTCGACTGGCCCGCGCGGGCGGGTTACGAGTGCTCCGCCCCATGATGCGAACCGCGCTCCTCTTCAGCCTGTTGCTGTGCGCTTCGAGCAGTGCGCAGGCCCCTCGACGTGTGGCCGTGCTCCCCTTCCAGGCGATTTCAGGGGATGTGCCCGGCCGAGCGGGTCCTCGGGTGACGCAGCGGCTCACCACCGAGGTGCGTGGAGTCCCAGGTCTCGAGCTGGCTGAACCCTCCGAGACAGAGCCGCCTCCGGATGCGCTCGCGCAGGCTCGGGCGGCGGTGAAGCAGGCGGAGGCTCAAAGGCAGAAGCATGACTTCGCTGGCGCGGACACCTCGCTTGGCCAGGCGCTCGACGCCTACGCGGCAGTGGCCGCGGCCCTCCCGGGCGGAGACGAGCTGGCGGACACCTATGCCCTGCGTGCCGCGGTGCGCTACTCGCAGGGCCGTGACGAGGATGCCGCGCGGGCGCTCGCCTTCGCCCTGGCGCTCTCTCCGGGACGAACGCTCCCGCTAACCGCTACCTCTCCCCTCTTTGCTCGCACGGTGGATCGCGTGCATGCGGCCCTCCAGGGGCAACCTCGTGGCAGCGTGCGCTTCGTCTCCGTGCCTCCGGGAATCCCGCTCACGATCGATGGACAGCCCGTGGAGGACACGCCGGTGCGCGTGGCGGAGATTCCTCCCGGAGGACATCTCTGGCGTGCGGTCCTGCCCTCGGGCGAGACCACGGGTGGGCTCGTCGAGGCGGTGAGCGGCAAGGAGGTGGAGGTGAAGATCCGTCCCCCGGGTGAAGGCCCGGAGGCCACCCTCGCCGCGGCGCTCGCGGCCAACCGTTTGGATGCGGCGGCGGTGGAGGCGGCGGCGACGCTCGGCCAGACGCTGCGAGCGGAGCTCGTCCTCTTCGGCACGGTGTCGCGGACAGACACGGGGCTTGCCGTGGATACCTTCGTCCTGGCTCCCAGCACCAAGACCCTGCGCCGGATCTCCCGTCTCACGCTGGACACGGATCTCCTCGACGCCGGGCCTCCGATGCGAGAGCTGGCCACCACGCTTGCCACTCGCGGTCCCCAGGCCGGGGACGCTGTCTCCCTGCCCGTCGTTCCTTCTCCGGCAGCGGGTGCCGCGCCCCGCCTCACCCAGGCGAAGTATCCGGTCGAGGAGAAGCCCGTGAGCGCTCCGAAGCCCGTGGCGCCCACTCCCGATCGTCCTCCCCTCGCTCCCAGGAAACCCCTCGTCCGCCCATGAGCTTTCGTGGTCGCTTCGCGCCCAGCCCCACCGGGCGCATCCACCTCGGCAATGCCCGAAGCGCCCTGCTCGGCTGGCTCCAGGCCCGCGCCGCCGGAGGCCAGTTCCTCCTACGCGTGGAAGATCTCGACCGAGCCCGCTGCCGTCCGCAGTACGTCGATGAGCTGCTGCGCGATCTGGAGTGGCTGGGGCTCACCTGGGATGAGCAGCCCCTCTTCCAGAGCGCTCGGGACGACGTGTACCGGGACGCGCAGGCGAAGCTGGAGCGGGAGGGGCTCGTCTACCCGTGCTTCTGCACGCGAGCGGAGATCGCCCGCGCCGCGAGCGCCCCCCATGGCCTGAGCGACGAGGGGCCCCGCTACCCAGGCACCTGCGCCCAGCTCTCCTCGGCGGAGATCTCCGAGCGCGCCCGCACGCGCGCTCCCGCGTACCGCTTCCGAGTCCCGCCCGGCGAGGTGCGCTTCATGGATGGGCTGCAAGGCCCCTACGCTCAGGACGTCGAGGCAGTGGTCGGAGACTTCGTGGTGCGCCGCAACGACGGCGTGGCCAGCTACCAGCTCGCGGTGGTGGTGGATGACGCCGCCACGAGCATCACCCACGTGCTGCGCGGAGACGACCTGCTCAGCTCCACGCCTCGACAACTCCAGCTCTACACGGCGCTCCGGCTCTCCGCGCCCGAGTTCTTCCACGTGCCCCTGGTGCTGGGCGAGGATGGCAAGCGGCTCGCCAAGCGCGAGGGCGCCTTCGCCCTGGCAGAGCTGAGAGAGCGCGGCCTGCCCGCCGAGCGAGTCCTCGGTGTGCTCGCCGCGTGGAGCGGACTCGGGGATGGCAGCCCGGTGTCCCTGCAAGAGTTGGTCAGGACCTTCCGGACCGAGGCCCTGCCCCGTGCCCCGGTAGTGGCGCGTGAGCAGACTCTCGTGGCGGCACTCGGCCTCGGCTAGGCGCTCTCTCGTCCGCCCGAGAGGGGGCAGTCCTGCCTGAGGAAGTCCCCACGCCATGGGCACATGCCCATCTTCTCGTCGGATATGGGCGTCTCGTTGATTGATCGAGCGCTCCCTATGCAGGAGAGGCAGACATGGCTGAGATCGTGGAAAGGTCACGCGTCGAGGCGATACCGAGTGTCCCCTTCAAGCTGAGCTGGGGCGCCATCTTCGGAGGGACCTTCGTCGCGCTAGGCGTGTGGATTCTGCTGTACGCGCTCGGGCTGGCGCTGGGACTGTCCTCGGTGGATCCGAGCAACCCCGGCAGCGCGAAGTCGGCGGGCATCGGCACGGGGATCTGGTCGCTCATCGTTCCGCTCATCGCGCTCTTCGCCGGCGGTCTGGTGGCCTCGAGGACGGCGGGCGTGGTGGACAAGATGGGCGGCGCGCTCCATGGCGCGGTGCTCTGGGGGCTCACCACGCTGGTCGGCGTGGTGGTGATGGGCATGGTGATCTCGTCGCTGATGGGCGCGGTGTTCAACGTGGGGAAGACCGCGGTGGGAGCCGCCGGAAGCGCCATCTCCGGCGTCGCCTCGCAGACAGGCAACGTGGGCAATGCCGCCAAATCGTTCGGGCTCGACGCGAATGACGCGCTCGCGCCAGTGAACAAGCGGCTGCGGCAAGAGGGCAAGCCCACCATCACCGCGGATCAACTCCAGGCGACGACGAAGGATGTGATCAACACCGGCATCCAGCAGGGCCGGCTGGATCGCAACCTCCTGGTGAGCTCCATCGCCCAGAACACCTCGCTGTCGCGCCGGGACGCGGAGGATATCGCCGACCGCATCGAGGCACAGTGGAGCCAGGCGCAGGCACAGGTGGGCCAGGTCGCGCAGCAGGTGCAGCAGGGCGCGCTCAAGGCCGCGGACACCACGGGCCACGTCTTCTGGGGCGTGTTCTTCGCGCTCCTGCTCGGCCTGGTGTCGTCGATCCTCGGCGCCACGCTGGGGGTCAGCAAGAGCCAGCGCTTCTACGCGGGGGGCGCGGTCACCTCGGTCGTGGGCGCGCGCCGCGAGGTGTATCCGTAGGCTCAAGGGCTGGAGGGCGGGGCGGCCTTCGACCGCGCCAGCGGCAGGGTGAGGACGAAGGTCGAGCCGCTGCCGGGCGTGCTCCGAGCGACGATGCTGCCGCCGTGGCGCTCGGCGATCTTCCGGCAGATGGCCAGCCCCAGCCCCGTGCCCTCGTACTTGCCGCGTCCGTGCAGGCGCTGGAACAGGTTGAAGATCTTGTCGGCGTGCTTCTCCTCGAAGCCGATGCCGTTGTCCTGGACGCGCAGCTCACAGCGGCCGCTCTCCTTGTCCACCTTGGCCTCGATGGAGATGCGCGGCGGGGCATCATCCTGGCGGAACTTGAGGGCGTTGCTCAGCAGGTTCTGCAGGATCTGCCGCATCTGTGTCGGGTCCGCATCCAGCACGGGGAGCTCGCCCACGGTGACGGTGGCCTTCGATTGCTCGATGGCGACCTCGAGATCGCTCAGCACCTCGCGCGCCACGGAGGCCAGATTCACCGGGGTGAAGGGCTGGGCCTTCGAGGTGACCCGCGCGAAGGCGAGCAGGTCATCGATCAACCGGCGCATGCGGGTCGCGGCGCTCTGCATCCGCTCCAGGTAGTCCCGCCCTTCCGGGCTCAGCGCGCCGGAGTCCGAGGCCTTCAGCCGCTCGCCAAAGGCTTGGATCTTCCGCAGCGGCTCCTGGAGATCATGCGAGGCGACGGACGCGAAGCTCTCCAGCTCGCGGTTGGACTGCTCCAGCTCGCGGTTGGACTGTTCCAGCTGGAGCTGGGTGCGCTTCAGGCTGGTGACGTCGGTGGTGATCATCGTGAAGCCCACGATGCGTCCCGCGTCCCGGATGGGCCCCACGCGCACCACGTACCACTGGGCCCCGGTGTCGGCGTAGGAGCGGATGTCATACGAGTCCGGCACCCCCGTCTCGAGCACTTTGTGGATGACGGCCCGGCACCGCTCCTGATCCTCGGGCAGCAGGAATTCGTAGACGCTCCGGCCGAGCACCTGCTCGTACGTCAGACCGGGGAGGGTGAAGTTGATGAAGCGGATCCGCTCCGAGGTGTCCGCGGTCATCATGATGTTCTGCGACTGCTCGACGAGGGCCTCGATGCCGAACTTCTCCACCGAGGACAACCGGCGCGTCTCGAGCAACCCCGCCAGCTCATTGAGCGCCTGAGCCACCGGCCCCAGCGAGCCCGCTCCGACGCGGCACCTCACGTGGGGCTCGTTCGTCGCCAACCGGGTGATGAACTGGATCAGCTCCTCGGAGGTCGTCTCCGCCCCACCGGCCAAGGCCTGGGTTCCATCGCCTGACGAGCCCTTCGCTGCTGCTTCCTGGGTCATCTCCGTGGCTCCTGTTCAAGACAGACGTACACCGTGATCTCGCGCGACAACGGCGGCGCCGTGACGCGGAGTTCGGCCTCCCCAGGTGGCCCCCCACCCCGAAAGCCATGTATCCTCTCCTTCAACATATCCTGCAACAGAGGGGGCAGGCACATGCCGCAGTGGGACCATCGGGCGGATGTCGTTGTCGTCGGAACCGGGGCCGCCGCGTGTGCCGCGGCGACTGCGGCAGTGGACAAGGGGGCCTCGGTCATCATGCTCGAGGCGGCGGATGCGGCTGGAGGCACTACCCGGCGCTCCGGTGGCGCGTACTGGATCCCCAACAACTCCCTCATGCGCGCCAAGGGCTTCACCGACCCACGCGAGGACGCCATCAAGCTGATGGCGCGGCTGGCCTACCCCACGCTCTATGATCCGGCTCAGCCTCGGCTCGGGCTGCCTCTGCTCCAGTACGAGCTGCTCGCCGCGTTCTACGACAACGCGTCGCCCGCCATCGATCGGATGATCCAGCTCGGCGCGCTGGATCCGATCATCCTGCCCAACTACGGCTACTCGTCCAACCCGGTCACGGATCCGGACTACTTCGCGGAGCTGCCCGAGAACCATGCGCCCTACGGCCGCGTGCTCACGGCGAAGTCGCCTCCGGGCTCCTTCGAGTTCCCCGGCCTCTATCTCTCGGAGGGGATGCTCGCGCACCTGCGCGGCCAGGACGTGCCCATCTTCCTGTCGCACCGGGTGACGGACGTGGTGCAGAACGGGCAGGGCGAGGTCATCGGCGTGCAGGTGGAGAACAACGGCCGCACGAAGTTCATCCGCGCGAAGCGGGGGGTGATCTTCGGCTCGGGAGGCTTCTCGCACGATCGGGACAAGCTGCGGTCACACCTGCGGGGCCCCATCTTCGGCAGCTGCAGCGTCACCACGGCCCAGGGCGCCTTCGTGGACATCGGAGGCCACGCGGGCGCCGAGCTGGGCAACCTCTCCAACGGCTTCTTCTACCAGGCGGCCCTCGAGGACGCGGCGGCGCACGAGGGCTACGTGGTCCGGCCCGATGCGCATGTCTTCTTCCCGTACGGGGACAGCACCCTCCTGGTGAACAAGTACGGCCAGCGCGTGGTGAACGAGAAGGAGCAGTACCACGTGCGCACCCAGAGCCACTTCCACTTGCGGCACACGGAGTACCCGAACCTGGTGCAGTTCATGATTTGGGATCAGTGGACCGCCAACGAGCCCACCCCGTGGCCGTGGCGTGGCGTGGTCCCGTTCCCGGGGCAGCAGTCCCCGCTCGTGTTCCAGGCCGCGACGCTCGAGCAGCTCGCCCAGCGCATCAGCGAGCACCTGGATCAGATGCGCGGCGTGCGCTTCCTGAGCAGCTCCATCGTCCCGTTCGTGCAGCTGTCTCCGGACTTCGTCTCCTCGCTGCGCGCCACCATCCAGCGCTTCAACACGTTCGCCGAGACGGGCGTGGATCTCGACTTCCACCGCGGCGAGACCCCCGTCGAGCAGGCCTGGCAGGGGCCGTCGCGCAGCACCACCAGCAACCGGACGATGTACCCGATGACGCTGGATGGGCCGTACTACTGCGCGATCCTCGGACCCGCGACGCTGGACACGTGCGGTGGGCCGGTGATTGGCACGGATGCGAGGGTGCTCCGTCCGGATGGCTCGGCCATTCCCGGGCTGTTCGGCGCGGGCAACTGCATCGCGTCTCCCACGGGCCAGGCCTACTTCGGCGCCGGTGGAACGATTGGACCGGCGCTCACCTTCGGCTTCGTCGCCGGGCGCAACGCGGCGCTGGGGACAGCGCTCTCGGAGTAGGCCGCACTTCAGGAGATGGCGCTGAGCCAGGCGGCGGACCGCTCGGCCAGGGCGCACCGCGGGACGTCCTCGGACCGGAAGCTATACTGGGTTTTGGGTCCATAGCGGTAACCGGCCCGGTGGCATAGTGGCGCCATGTCGGGCCGTTCCATCCTCTTCTGGGTGCTCATTCCCTTCGTGAGCCTCTGCGCGCTGGCGCTCTGGCTCACGCGCCCGACCTCTTCCTCCGAGCCCAGGCCCGCCGAGCCTACCGAACGCGCCGAACGGCTCCCGCCCCCCTCCGTGCTCCCGTCCGCGCCGAGTCCACAGCTCCCCGTCCAGCCCCCCCTTCCGAGCCCACGGAGCCCCCCTCCGAGCAAGGCCCCTGCCGCCCCGCCACCCTCGGCGCGAATCTTCGGCGAAGGCTCGACGCTCCCCTCCCGCTCGCCGCCGCCTCCGCCCATCACCATCCCGGAGGCCGAGCCTCGAAGAGAAGCCGAGACGGGCACGGTGGACAAGGAGGACGTGCGCCGAGCCATCCAGACCGTGGTGCCGTTGATCCGCCAGTGCTTCGAGGACATCGCCGAGCGCCACAGCGGCCCTCAGTCGGTGACGCTCAAGTTCACCCTCGAGGGCCAGGGGCTGACGGGCCACTTCCGGGACGGCGAGGTGGTGGACTCGACGATTCAGGATCCATACGCGCTGGCCTGCTTCCTGGACTCCCTGCTGGATGTCCGCTTTCCAGCACCCCGAGGGGGGGGCAGGGTCACCATCACCTACCCTTTCCGCTTCGAGCCGGGTTCGGATGCTGGCCGTTGAGCCCACCTTCTCGTAAGGTGCGCCCGTTCTTCGCATGCCCGCCCGACCCCCTCAGGTGCGCCTGACTCGACTCGCATGCCCTCCACCATCGAACAGCTCGGTCCTCAGCACACGGATGCCCTGCGGTCGTTCCTGGCCAGGGACTCGACGCACAACATCTACCTGCTCGGGCTCTTCGAGGAGTTCGGCATCATCCCGCGCGCGGGCCGGGCGCGGTTCGCCTTCCACGGCCGGTTCGACAGCAAGGGCCTGACCGCGGCCCTCTTCGTGGGCGGAGAGGGCGGGCTGGTGGTGCCCTCGGCGAGCGATCCGGGCTTCATCTCCGAGCTCGCCGAGAGCCTGGGCTCCCAGGTGAAGCTCCAGGCCTCGGTGGGGGAGAAGCCGGCGGTGGACGCGCTGGTGAGGCTCCTGGGCCAGAACGCGAAGCCCCGGCTGTCGCGGGTGCAGCGCCTGTTCGCCGTGTCCGCGGATGACCTGGGGCCCTTCACCAACCCGACGCTGCGGCTGGCCAAGGAGGAGGATGTGCCTCGGCTGATGCCGCTGGCGCTGGGCGCGGTGCGGGAGCTGCTGGAGCGGGATCCGCTGGCGGAGGATCCGGACGGGTACGAGGCGCGAGTGATGCAGCGCGTGCGAGGCCGGCGCACCTACGTGCTGGAGGAGAACGGGGCGCTGGTGTTCAAGGTGGATATTGGCAGCCGCTCGCAGCACGGCGCGGAGCTGGAGGGCCTGTACACGGTGCCCAGCGAGCGCCACAAGGGCCACGCCACGCTGTGCCTGGGGCAGATCTCCCGGCACCTGCTGTCCTCGCTGCCGAAGCTGGTGCTGCGGGTGGACGAGAAGGACGAGAGCCTTGCGCGCATCGCGCGCAAGGTGGGCTTCCTGGCGGGCCGGGTACAGCGGCTGGTGCTGCTGGAATAGGCTCCGCGTCCATGTCCCGCCCGACTCCCAGCCGCCGTCCCCTCTCCGGAGAGGGACCTGTCATCCTCCACTCGGCCACGGATCCGCGTTGGTTGCCGCTGGCGCTGGAGCGCTTCGACGAGGTGCTCGTGGACCATGCGCACTGCGAGAAGAAGGCGGCGGCGAACGCGCTGTCGATGTTGCAGGTGTACCCGGATCTGCCGGGCCTGCCGGCGCAGATGGCGCGGCTGGCGCGCGAGGAGAGCGCCCACCTGGCGCGGGTGCTGGATTTGATGGCGGCACGGGGGCTGACGCTGACGAAGGACGTGGGAGACCCGTACGCGCAGGGGCTGCAGAAGCTCATCCGCACGCCATCCGAGGAGCGCAAGGTGGACCGGCTGCTGGTGGCGGCCATCATCGAGGCGCGCTCCTGCGAGCGGCTGTCGCTGCTGGCCGAGGGGCTGGAGGATCCGATGCTGCGCCGCTTCTACGGAGAGCTGGCGCAGTCGGAGGACGGGCACCAGTCCCTGTTCTTCCGGCTGGCGGTGACGGCGAGCGGAGATGAGGCGGCGGTGCGCGAGCGGCTGGAGACGCTGCTGGCCCGCGAGGCGGAAGTCATCGCATCCATCGGCGTGCGCGCCGCGATTCACTGATTGCCGGGCACAACGAGACCGACTTTGTCCTCTCTTGTGGTGAGCCTCGTTCTAACGAATGCGCTCAGGGTCATGCTGTGGCACTGGAACGTAGCTGGAAACCACAAGCGGCAGGGTGAGTAGCTGCCCCCTGCGGGGCATCCCAGAACCGAGCCGCACTGGGCACCTGGAAACGCCAGCCAAGTTCATTACCTATGGCGCCCACAGAAACCGTAGTTCCCCTGCAAAGCCTGGAAACTGCACCCAGGCTCTTTGCACCTGTCTTCCTTGGGCACGCGGTGATGGTAGCCACAAAAACCAAAGTTACCGGGTCGAGCAGGATACTTGCAGCCTGTCTCCTTGCAGAGAGGCTCGCTTGATTCCTCCTCCGGCTCGAAAACAGACACCTCAGCCAGTTCGTGCTCATTCCGCTCATCAGGATATGGAATGAGCCTGCTCGCTTCTATTAGAGCATCAGGTTCAATTTCACGTTCGAAGGTCAGCTGGCGGATGGCTCGATCTGGGCTACCCTCGCACTGTCAGGCTCAGTGCCTGGCGATGGAATGGGGCACCTCTGGAGGACCCTGATGCTGCGATGGGCTGTAGCGCTGTTGCTGCTGGGGACAGGCTGTGTAAGCACACATGTGGTACGGCTGGAGACCGGCCAGGGACGCACACTGAAGTACGCGCCACCTACCTGGAACAAGTCCGTAGGGGTGGACAAGACCGAGTTTGAGGCGGCGCTCCAACGGCTGGTGCTGGAAGCGCCGCTGGCCATCCGCCCTGCCCAGCCCGGCGGACTGGTTCGCACCTCCTACTCTCCTCACGAGGCTGACGCACGCTGGCAGTCGCTGCTACGCAAGAGCTTTGGCGGCCTGTGTAGAGCGGGCCAGCCCGGGGACGAATGCCTGTCGCTGCTCGACGACGTGATGGGCCTGAGTCCGTGGGACAAACTGGCAGCGGCCCTGGGCCTGTCATTCGAGCCGATGCGCGAGAGCATCGCCGAGGCGGTGCGGGACACCCTGGCTCCCCAGCTCTTCTACTCGATCATTGCCACAGGTCTGGTGACCTGGGTTGTCCTGGCAGCGAACCCGGAGCCGGTGTTCACCAAGGCGGCGGCGATCGTGTCGGCGGCGATGTTGATCTACCTGGGAGTGGAGTCCTTCCTGGAGGTGCTCAAGGCGAGCATCGAGCTGAAGCGGTCCACCGACAGGGCCACTACCATGGAGGAATTGGAGGAAGCTGGCCAGCGCTTTGCCCGCCGGGTGGGACCGCAAGTCGCGCGTGTCTTCGTCCTCGCAGTAACAGTCGTGGTGAGTCAGGGCATGACTGGGAGCGCCGCGTTCCTGGCCTCGCGGCTGTCGATGCTCCCTGCTTTCTCGAAGGCTGCGGCATTGGGTGCCGAGCAGGTGGGTTTACGGCTGGGGTCGGTGGGGCAAGTGAGCGCGGTAGCAGTTATCGAGGGCAACCTCGTCATCTCCCTGGTGCCCACTGCTGTGGCCATGGCGGCCACGGGACCGGGTAGCGGAAGCGAGCCTCCACGTGCCTCCCGCGTCTCCGGAGATGAACTCGCGAAGCTGCGTCGCGAGTTCGAAGCAGTCAAATCGAGATTTTGGAAGAACGAGGCGGCAGTCAACCCAGGGGCATACTCACCCGAGAACCTCGCCAGAATGAGAGCGGGTAAGCCCCCCATCGGTCCGGATGGCTACCCGATGGAACTCCATCACAAGGTGCCGCTCGCTGAAGGGGGAACCAACTCGTTCGAGAACCTAGAGATCAAGACGCGAACCGACCACCGCCTTGGTCCCAACTACAAGCAGAATCATCCGAACCTGCCATGACGTTCGACGAACTTGCGCAGAGGCTGGAGTTATCCTCCTCGAAGAACTTTGGACGAGGTGCTACCGAGCATGACCTCCATGCCGCCAGTGCTCGACTTGGTGTGAATCTGGCCGGTGGCTATCGTCGTTTTCTACAGCGCTTCGGCTGGGGAGGAGTCGGATCCTTCGAGCTCTTTGGACTGGGCTCGGATGCTCCGCCCTACTTGAACCTCGTCGCGGTGACCGAGAGCGAGCGGACGGAGATGCATCCGGCACTGCCCGCGCACCTCATCCCGCTGATGAATGATGGGGGCGGCAACCTCTACTGCCTCGACTCGAGAAGCGCGGGCGAGCCTGTGGTTGTCTTCTGGGATCATACGGCTAGCGCCGAGCAAGCCCCGGAGCCAGTGGCTCCAGATTTCGTCTCCTGGCTGGCAGAACGCGTGGAGGACTTCACCTAAGCTAATGCGCTGAGCGTGGCGCGTTCAGGCTCACCGGCGCTCGCTGGACCGGCGCCTCATGGCCCTGCGCCTGGAAGGGCCACACCGCCGGCACCGCGAACACCAGGAAGGCCAGCAGCGCCCCCGTCAGCGGTGTGCCCAGCCGGAAGAAGTCCGTGAAGCGGTAGTGCCCCGGGCCGTAGACCAGCACGCAGCTCGGCTCCAGCGGCGTAATGAACGAGCAGCTCGCCGCCAGCGTCACCCCGATCGCGAACGGCCGCGCGTCCACCCCCAGCTTCGCCGCCGCGCTGATGGCCACCGGCAACACCACCAGCGCCGCCGCCTGGTTGCTCATCGGCGCCGACAGAATGATCGTCAGCACCATCAACAGCGCCAGTACCCCGCGCGGACCTCCGAACGCCCCCATCCGCGCCACCAGTGAGCCCAGGAACTGACCCGCGCCGCTCGACTCCATGGCTACCCCCAGCGCCATCATCGAGCCGATCAGCAGCACCACCCGCCAGTCCACCCGGAACGCGATGCGCGCGTCCACACACCCGGTGACGATCATCGCCAGCATCCCCGCCAATCCCGCCACCGACATCGGCACCAGGTTCAATGTCCCCGCTCCCAGCGCCCCCAGGAAGATGCTCACCGCCACCAGCGCCTTGCCGTAGCGCGGCGGCTGGTACTCCACATCCGTGAGCACCAGCAGCGTCGAGCCATCCGCCAGCTCGGCCACGCGCGAGCGCGGCCCTCGCAGCAGCAGCACATCCCCCACCGCCAGCGGCACCGTCGAGAGCGAATGCCCACCGAAGACACGCCTCAACAGCTGCAGCTTCGTCAGCCGCTGGATCGCCGGCTTGCGATGCAGCGCCAGCGCCACCAGCCCGTAGCGCTCCACGAAGAGCACCTCCTTCAGGCTGCGCCCCACCAGCGGGCTGCCCGGCGGCATGCTCGCCTCCACCAGCAGCGCATCCCTCGAGCTCAGCTCCGCATCCGCCAGCTTCACGTCCGGGCGGATGTCTATGCCCTGCAGATCCTTCACCCGCAGGATGTCCTCGCGCTTGCCCTCGATGATGAGGCGCTCGTTCCCCACCAGCCGGTACGAGGGCACCGCCGGAACCCCCTGCCCCTCCCGGATCACCCCGATGACGCGCAGCCCCAACCCCTCGGTGATCTCCGCCAACTCCTTGCCCACGTACCGCGAGTCCGGCGGCAGCACCGCCTCCGTGAGGTAGTCGCGCAGCGACCACTCGCTCACCCCACCCCGGCCCTCGCGGCTCGGGAGCAGCAGCGGCCCCAGCAGCACCACCACCAGCACGCCCAGCACCGCCACCGGCAACCCCACCGGCAGCAGCTCCGTCACCCCAATGCCCCGCATCCCCAGCTTCTGCATCGCCGCCGAGGCCACCAGGTTGGTGGAGGTGCCGTACAGGAAGATCATCCCGCCCAGCATCGACGCGTACGCCAGCGGCAGCAGCACCTTGCTCTTGGGCACCTTCGCCCGGTGCGCCGCGCCAATCGCCACCGGCAGGAACGCCGCCGTCGCCACCGTGTTGGAGATGACCGACGAGAACGCCGCCACCGCCCCCATCATCGCCAGCACGAACACCTGGTGCCCGTACCGCGCGAAGAAGGCGAGCCGCTGCCCAATCAGCTGCACCACGCCCGTGGAGGCGAGCCCCTGCGTCATCGCCAGCAGGGTGAAGATGAAGATGACCGTGTCGTTGCTGAACCCCTCGAACGCCTGTTGCGGTGTGAGCACTCCCGTGAGCGACAGCAGGCACACCACCGTGAGCGAGCTCACCTCAATGGGAATCGTCTCCAGCGAGAAGAGGACCAGCGCGACGACGACGACGCCCAGGACGATGGCAATGGACATGGCTCTGCCAGCAACGTGGGGACAGGTGCGCTCCTGGGCGAGTCCCTCGACGCGCTGCATCGTTGGCTAATGGAAGCTCCCCTGCTGATAAGAGAAATTAGAGGAGCCCTGTTCACCCGGCAGCTTCATGACCCTCCGGGTGTTGCTTTTAGGGGTACCTTCCTGAAGTTTCCCCATCCCACGCCGCGAGCGCCCCCGCGCTCCCGCAACGGACCCGCTAAGGGGGGACTTCACTTGAGACGACACGAGGAAACTTCCATGGCTTCGACGCAGACTCCGGCCGCGGGCAACGCGCCGACGAAGAACCAGGGCCTGCTGCAGTGGGTCGCCCGCTGCGCGCGGATGACGCAACCGGACCGCATCGTCTGGTGCGATGGCTCCGAGGAGGAGAAGAAGCGCCTGACCGAGCAGGCGGTGAAGGAGGGCATCCTCATCCCCCTCAACCAGGAGAAGCGGCCCGGCTGCTACCTGCACCGCTCCAACCCCAATGACGTGGCGCGCGTGGAGCACCTCACCTTCATCTGCACGCCCAACAAGACGGACGCCGGCCCCACCAACAACTGGATGGATCCCGAGGAGGCGTACACCAAGCTGGGCCAGCTCTTCGACGGCTCCATGAAGGGCCGCACCATGTACGTGGTCCCCTACGTCATGGGCCCGCTGGGCAGCCCCTACGCGAAGATTGGCGTGGAGCTCACCGACAGCATCTACGTGGCGCTCAACATGCGGATCATGACCCGCATGGGCAAGGCGGCCCTGGACATGCTCGGCGAGTCGGATGACTTCAACCGCGGCCTGCACAGCACCGGAGACGTGAACCCGGACCGCCGCTACATCTGCCACTTCCCCCAGGACAACACCATCTGGAGCTTCGGCTCGGGCTACGGCGGCAACGTGCTGCTGGGCAAGAAGTGCCTGGCGCTGCGCATCGGCAGCTACCTGGGCCGCGAGGAAGGCTGGCTGGCCGAGCACATGCTCATCCTCGGCGTCACCAACCCCGAGGGCCAGACCACCTACGTGGCCGCCGCCTTCCCCTCCGCCTGCGGCAAGACGAACTTCGCGATGATGATCCCGCCCGGCGAGTACAAGGGCTGGAAGGTAGAGACTGTCGGCGACGACATCGCCTGGATGCGCCCCGGCCCGGATGGCCGCCTCTACGCCATCAACCCCGAGGCGGGCTACTTCGGCGTGGTGCCCGGCACCAACAACAAGACCAACCCCAACGCGATGGCCTCCATGGCCCGGGACACCCTCTTCACCAACGTGGCGCTCACGCCCGACGGGGACGTGTGGTGGGAGGGCAAGGACGGCGAAGTGCCCGCCGAGCTCACCGACTGGCAGGGCCGCCCCTGGAAGCCGGGCAACGGCGAGAAGGCCGCCCACCCCAACAGCCGCTTCACCGCGCCGATGAACAACAACCCGGCGCTCAGCCCCAAGGCGAATGATCCGCAGGGCGTGCCCATCAGCGCCATCATCTTCGGCGGGCGCCGCTCCAACACCGTCCCGCTGGTGCTCCAGGCCTTCAACTGGACGCACGGCGTGTTCCTGGGCGCCACCATGGGCAGCGAGACGACGGCCGCCGCCACCGGCAAGGTGGGTGTGGTACGCCGCGATCCCATGGCCATGCTGCCCTTCTGCGGCTACCACATGGGGGACTACCTCCAGCACTGGCTGGACATGCAGAACTCCATCACTCACCTGCCGAAGATCTTCCAGGTGAACTGGTTCCGCCAGGACAAGAACGGCAAGTTCCTGTGGCCCGGCTACGGCGA
Source organism: Hyalangium sp. (assembly GCF_045802625.1). NCBI lineage: Bacteria > Pseudomonadati > Myxococcota > Myxococcia > Myxococcales > Archangiaceae > Hyalangium > Hyalangium sp. Next base: position 40,366 of record NZ_JBJMQP010000135.1, read on the forward strand.
CAACATGCGCGTGCTCGAGTGGATCGTGAACCGCGTCAACGGCCGCGTCCCCACCCAGGAGACGCTGCTGGGCTGGGTGCCGCGCCAGGGTGACATCAACACCAAGGGCCTGGACATCTCCCCCGACACCATGTCGGAGGCCTCCTCCATCAAGGCCGAGGAGTGGAAGGCCGAGCTCAAGAGCCAGGAGGTCTTCTTCGAGCAGCTCGGCACCAAGGCGCCCGAGGCGCTCATGCTCCAGCGCAAGCTGCTGATCTCCCGCCTGGGCCACTAGCCTCCTCGCCCTTCAAACGAGGTGGCTCCGGGGCCGTCCCGCCTTCACTGGCTGGGCGGCCTCGCCGTTTCCGGGGGCTGGGATCTCCCCGGCCGGGACGGGGGTGCCTCCCTGGGAGGTGTGCCTCTTCGCCACGCGACGGGTTCGGCGCTAGGCTGGGGCGCCATGAGATTGGTCTTCTTGTTGACGGTGGGCCTGATGCTCGCGTCCCCCCCGGCGTGGGCTCAGAGAGGGGCGAAGAGCCCCAGCGCGCTCGTGAAGGAGGGGGAGCGGCTGTACAAGGCCGGCAAATATCGCGAGGCCGCCGAGGTGCTGAAGAAGGCCCAGGAGGCCCAGCCCAACCCCTTGGTCCTCTACAACATCGGCCGCGCCTACCAGCGCGCCGGAGAGCTGCGCGAGGCGCTCAGCTACTACCAGCAATACGTGGGGCTGCCCGCCGACGAGGCGGACCCCGAGCTGCTGAAGAAGTCCGCCATCGCCATCGACGAGATCCGCGTGCTGCTCGAGAAGGAGGAGCGCACCGCCGCCGCGTCTGAGGTCGAGCGCAAGCGCCTGCAGGATGAGGCGGAGGCGTCCCGGCGCAAGGCGGAGGAGGAGCAGGCCGCCACCAAGCGCGCCGAGGAGGCCGTGCGGCAGCAGCGCGCCGCCGAGCAGCAGCGGGCCCTGGCCGCCTACAAGCGCTCCCGGCTGGCCGCCTTCGGCCTCGGAGGCGTGTCCGCCGCCAGCGTGGGCGCGGGCATCTTCTTCGGCCTCCAGGCGAAGGATGCGCGCAAGACGTTCGACACGGCCACCAACCTGGAGAGCAAACAGACCGCGGCGGACACCGTCCGGAGCAAGGCGCTGATCGCGGACATCGGCTTCGGCGTGGGGCTGGCCGCCGCCATTGGTGCCATCGTCGTCTTCCCCAAGGAAGGTCCCCCGGCCGAGGGCGAGGTACGGATGACGCTCGCGCCCCGGGGTGCCGGAGCCGCCGTGGAGGTGAGCTTCTAATGCGTGCGCTTGAAATCCTGACCCTGTCCACCGTCCTGCTCGCCGGCTGCAGCTTCACCACCGCGGCCGGGCTGTCCGAGTGCGAGACCAGCGCCGACTGCGGCAAGGATCGGGTCTGCAGCAACAACTTCTGCCTGCCCCTGCCCACGGGCTGTGGGACTCAGTACGGCGACCCCTCGGCGGACGCCGTGCAGATCGGCGCGGTGCTGCCCCTGAGCATCTCGGCGACCAACCCCGAGGCGGGCAAGGACGAGTCGGAGACGCAGGGGCTCAATGCCATCCTGCTCGCGCTGGACGAAATCAATCAGCGCGGCGCGGCTGGCAAGAAGATCTCCCTGAACCTGTGCGACACCGCCTTCGACGCCACCCGCACGGCCCAGCAGACTCAGTGGCTGGTGACCGAGAAGAAGATCGTCGCGCTGCTGACGGCCGGCAGCAGCCAAACGCTGGCCGCGGCGGACGTGACCATCAAGAACAACGTGCTGACGATGAGCTCCAGCGGCACCTCGCCCGAGCTCGCCGCGGTGGCCGACACGAACGGCGGCACCGTGGGCCTGCTGTGGCGCACCGCGCCCTCGGACGTCATCCAGGGCAAGGTCATCGCCAACCTGCTGCGCAACGACACGCGCTTCAACGCGGCGACGAAGATCGGCCTGCTGTACCTGGATGATCCGTACGGACAGGGCCTCTTCGACGTCATCACCGCGCAGCTCAAGGGCGCCAGCCCGGCCAAGACAGTCAAGTCCATTCCCTACAAGCGCAAGGACGAGCCCTCCATCTCCCTGGCGGTGACACAGCTGGATCAGGCGATGGCCCCGAACCTCACCATCGTGGTGGGCTTCGAGGACGACGCTTCGCTCATCATCAAGCGCGCTGCCAACACCATCAACCTCAAGCTCGGCTCGGGCAACCAGTGGTTCTTCACCGATAGCGCCAAGGACGCGGGGCTGCTGGAGGATGCGGCCGTGCGCACCCAGCTCCAGAACGCCTACGGCACCGCGCCGGCCACCAACGGTGGCCAGGCCTTCGACTCGTTCCAGTCCCGCTTCCAGTCGAAGTACACCAAGGACCCATCGGACTACTCCTTCACCGCGCACAGCTATGACTCGATGTACCTGTTCGGCCTGGCGGTGGCCTACAGCCAGGGCACCTCGGGCTCGGTGACGGGGCCGAAGATGGCCGAGGGGCTCACCAAGGTGTCCAGCGGCAAGGTGTACCAGTTCACCCCCGTCAACTTCACCGACGCGGCAGCGGATCTCGCCGCTGGCCGGGGCATCGACGTGGAGGGCGCCAGCGGCAGCCTCCAGTTCGACAGCACGGGCGAGGCCCCCTCCCCCATCGAGCTCTGGCAGGTGTCCAGCAACACCTTCAAGGACGTGGAGAACATCCCGCCTCCTCCGTAGCGGCGGCTACCCCTCGAGCACGCGCACGAGCGGGCCGAGCGCGGACTCGAACACCTCCGGGGGCGGCAGCAGCGACAGCACCAGGAAGGCGCCGCCCGTGAAGTCGTAGAAGTAGCCCGGCTGCACTACCAAGCCCGCGTCGAGGAGAGCCAGGCAGGTGGCCTCCTCGCCGGGCTCGCGGGGGATGCGCAGCACCGCGCTCCACCCGCCGTGCCCGGGCACCACGTCCCACGAAGCTCCCGAGGGCCGTGCGGCCACCAGGCGCCGCCGGTTCTCCTTCACTCGCTCCAGGAGCGCGGCCTGGAAGCGCGGCGCGTGCGCCAGGAGCCCGGGGAGCGCCTGCTGCACCGGCGTACCCACCGAGAGGAAGGTGTCCGCCACCCACTCGAGCCGCGCCAGCGCCTCGTCCCTCGCCGCCGGTGGGCCGCCCACGTGCGTCCAGCCGAGCTTGAGTCCCGGCAGCCCGGCGACCTTGGAGAGCCCGGAGAGTGAGAACGTGAGCATGGGCAGCTCGCGCCCCGCCACCGTGGCCACCCGGTCCGGCTCCGCGTCCCAGGCAAAGTCGGAGAACACTTCGTCCGAGACGAGCGCCAGCCCCGTGTCCGCACACAGCGATGCCAGCGCGGCCAGCTCGCCCTCGTGGAGGTAGTGGCCTGTGGGGTTGCCCGGGTTGACCACGAGCACCGCGCGGCTGCGCGCATCCCGAGCGGCAGCCACCTCCTCCACGTCCAGCCCGAAGCCGTGCACGCGCGGCAGGCGGTAGGGGCGGACCTCCACGCCCTCCAGGCGCGTGAGGTACTCGAAGAGCGGGTAGCTGGGCGCCGGGACGAGCACGTTGTCCCCGGGCTCGCACAGCAGCTTGAAGAGCCACGCGTAGGACTCGCTGGTGCTCGCCGAGAGGATCAGGTGCTCGGGCGAGACGCTCGCGCCGCGGGAGCCGAGGTGCGCGGCGACGGCCTCGCGTGCGAAGCGCAGCCCCAAGGGCTCGGGCGCGTAGGTGAAGGCCTCCGGCGTGGAGAGCAGACGTGGATCTGGCTGCGGCAGCCCCACTCGGGTGGGGTTGGACTCGGTGAGATCCACCAGGGGCTCGCCTCGGGCCCGGAGTTCCGCCAGGGCCTTCGCCAGCGGATTCCACGCCCGAGGGAAGTCGCTGCGCGTGGAGAAGCCGCTCACAGCCCCGTCTGCAGCATCGCGCTGGCGACGCGGCGGATCAGCTCGCGGCGGATCTCCGTGCGGCAATGCTCCACCGCCTGCTCTGGCGGCCGAGGCTGCCCCTCAGGGCGCGTGCGCAGCGCGGTCCGAATGACGAGCTCCACCTTGGCGGGCTCGATCTGAAAGAGCCGGTGCCCCTCCTTCTTGAGGAAGTAGGCGAGGCCGCGCGTGTCGAGGAGCTTCTGGAAGTAGCGCCTGACGTCTGCCAGGAGCGTGAGGTCGATGATGTCCGCCATTCGCGATCGGGGTTCTCGCGCAGATCAAAACACGCGTCCATTTCGCGGCCGGAACACCCGAAAACTTGCGCGGCCTGTAGCACTCCGAACGCCGCGGAGGCCGATTTATCGGCCTTGGGCGCGATGTGGGAGAAGGGGGCGCAGCGCGGCGCGGAACGCGGCGTGGCGGCGGCGTGGATCGCGCAGGAAAGGAACTGGACCGAGCACCCGAAGCCCATGACGCTCTTCCAGCAGCAGGCGGTTGTCGCGCTCGGAGGGATCCCGGGCGGGAGTGCTCCGGCTCAGCAGCACGGCGCGCACCGTCAGCCCGCGCTCCGCCAGGGCCCGCAGCGACAGGGCTGTATGGTTCAGCGTGCCCAGCCCCGCTCGAGCCACCAGCAACACCGGGAGCTGCAGCGCGGCGATCAGATCGATGATGTCGCGCCGGGAGTCGATCGGCACGAAGAGCCCACCGGCGCCCTCGACCACCACCGGGCCGTGCCGCAGGCGCTCCCAGGCGGCGAGCGTGGTGTTCCAGTCCGGCTCCTTGCCGAGCCTGCGCGCGGCCACCCCGGGAGCCAGCGGCGCTCGGAAGCGATGGGGGCAGAGCACGTCCACGGGCAGCTCGCTCCGGGCCGCCGCGCGCATGGCGAGCGTGTCGGCGGGAGCGGACAGCGGCTTGCACCCGCTCTCGTAGGGCTTGAAGCCCTGGGGCCGCAGCCCCTCGTCCGCGAGCAGGGACAGCAGGGCGCACGAGGCCTGGGTCTTGCCCACTCCGGTGTCCGTGCCGGTAACGAAGATCTGGAACGGCTTGTCCTCGCTCTCCGCGAATGGATCCGCGGGGAGGGACTCCGGGGTTCTATCCGCCACGGTGCACTCCGAGCTGGCGCAGCACCTCCAGCGCAAGATCGATATGGCCCTCGGTGTGGGCCGCGGAGAGGCAGAAGCGCAGGCGGCTGGTGCCCTCGGGAACGGTGGGCGGGCGGATGGCCTTGACCAGCAGGCCGCGCTCCCGGCAACGGCGCGCGGCGTCCATGGCCTGGTCCGGCTCGCCGAGGATGACGGGGAAGATGGCGCAGCGCGGCTCGGCGGGGACTCCCAGCGCGCGCAGGCCCTTGGCGAAGCGGCGGATGTTGCGCCACAGCCGCTCTCGCAGGGCGGCGTCTCGCTCCACCATGTCCACGGCGGCCTCGGCGGCGGCACACAAGGCCGCGGGCAGCGAGGTGGAGAACACGAAGGGCCGCGCCCGGTTGAGGAGCAGCTCCACCACGGCCCGAGAGGTGGCCACGTAGCCGCCCAGGCACCCGAACGCCTTGCTCAGCGTGCCCACGCGCAGGTCCACCTCCGCCTCGATTCCCAGCTCCTCACACAGCCCCGCGCCTCGGGCCCCGAGCACTCCGGTAGCGTGGGCCTCGTCCACCATCAGCGCGGCGCCGTGCTCCCGGCATGCGACGAGGAGCTCTCGCAATGGAGCGAGGTCCCCGTCCATGGAGAACACCGTGTCCGTCACCACGAGCTTGCGGCGCGCGGGCGTCTCCGCCAGGGCCTTCGCGAGCGCCTCGGCATCCGCGTGCGGATAGACGACCACGCGCGCCCGCGACAGCCGGCAGCCGTCCACCAGCGAGGCGTGGTTGAGCGCATCGGAGAACACGGCGTCTCCGGAGCCCACCAGCGCGGGGATGATCCCGGTATTGGCCGCGAAGCCCGTGTTGAACAGGAGCACAGCCTCGGCCCGCTCGAAAGCGGCGAGCCGCTCCTCCAGGCGATGGTGCGCGGGGGTGTCTCCCACCACGACGCGGCTGGCGCCGGTGCCCAGCCCGTGAAGTTCCAGGGCCGCCTGGGCCGCGGCTCGCAGAGTGGTTGACGAGGCCAGCCCCAGGTAGTCGTTGGACGAGAAGTTGATGAACGTCTCGCCGCCCACGCGCACCACGGCGCCCTGGGCGGGCTCCAGCGGCTCCAGGAAGCGGCGCAGGCCCCGTGCGGAGAGGGACTCCAGGTCCTCCCGGGCCCACGCCGTGGCAATCCCCTCTCCTGCTCCGCTCATACGCCTAGCGCGACAGGTCCGGCTCGAGCGGCTTGATGCCGGCCTTCTCGAGCAGCGCCATGTCCTGGGAGAACTCGGGGTTGCCCGTGGTCAGCAGCTTCTCGCCGAAGAAGAGCGAGTTGGCGCCCGCGAGCATGCACAGCAGCTGCGCCTCCTCGTTCATTTGCTGGCGGCCCGCCGACAGGCGCACCATGGACAGCGGCATGAGCAGGCGCGCGGTGGCAATCGTGCGCACCATCTCCACCGTCTCCACGCGCTTCTGGTTCGCCAGCGGCGTGCCCTCGACGGCGACGAGCGCGTTGATGGGCACCGACTCGGGGTGGACCTCCTGGTTGGCCAGCGTGAGCAGCAGCTCGCAGCGGTCCTCCACGGACTCGCCCAGGCCGATGATGCCGCCCGAGCACACCGAGATGCCCGCCTGCCGCACGCGCTCCAGCGTATTGAGCCGGTCCTCGTAGGTGCGCGTGGAGATGATGTCGCCGTAGTGCTCGGCCGAGGTGTCCAGGTTGTGATTGTACGCGGACAGGCCCGCCTCGCGCAGGCGCCGGGCCTGGCTGTCGGTGAGCATGCCCAGCGTGGCGCACGCCTCCATGCCCAGCTTGCGCACGCCCTTCACCATCTCCAGGACACTGTCGAACTGGGGGCCGTCCTTCACCTCGCGCCAGGCGGCGCCCATGCAGAAGCGGGTGGCTCCGGCGGCGCGGGCCTTGGAGGCTGCCTCCAGCACCTCCTGCACCGCCATCAGCTTCTCGGCCTTGACGCCCGTCTTGTAGCGCGCCGCCTGCGGGCAGTACGAGCAGTCCTCGGGGCAGCCGCCCGTCTTGATGGACAGCAGCGAGCACAGCTGCACCTTGTTGTCCTGGAACACCGCGCGGTGCACCGTCTGCGCCTTGTGGATCAGCTCCAGCAGCGGCAGCTCGTACAGCGCGCGCACCTCGGGCAGCGTCCAGTCATGGCGGACGGAGACTCCGGCGGGGGGCGCGGCGAAGTGGGCGTGGCCGTGGAAGGACTCGGAGGCGTCGGACATGGGCTCCTCGGTGGGGCGAGGCGCGCAAACTGCGTGGCCGCCGCCCCCTTGTCAACGCTGTCTCGCCTGCCGGTTGACGAGTGTCGGTGTGTATCCGACAGGCCGCCGGCTCACGCCTCCGCCCAGAGCTTAGTTGCCACTCACCCGAGCGTTCATCGTGGGCACAAAGCGGCTCAACGCGTCCGGGCGCGGGTTCTCCAGCGTGATGAGGCCCTCGCTGGTGACGGGGACGGGAACCGGTTGCGGCGGCGCATAGATCTGGCCTTCCACTTTCAGCGAGGAAGGCAGCGTGAGGCGATACGTGAGCGGCGTAAAACTCTCGAACGTCTTGTACTCAAGGATGTACTGATGCCCCGCCTCGACGCTGTCGAACACGTAGACCGCCGTCCCGGTCTCGAGCGCGTTTTGCACGCTAGAGGTTGGTAGTGCATAGAGGATGGCGCCATCCCTGCTGATGGGCATCATGTCGAGCGGATACGCGTAGCCATACTGATAGCCATTCGGGTTGGCTTCGAGCACGTCAGACTGGACGCGCACCCTGCCGGTCTCCAGCGCCGTGACCACGTAAGCGTCGTAACGGAAGGTCAGTGCCCCCAGCGCGGAGTGGTTGGTGAGCACTCCCAGAAACGCGTCGTTCCCCGGCGGCAGCTCCGGCCCAGTACCAGGGTCCCGAGCGGAGGCCGTGAGGGAGTAGGGGGCGGTCTGCACCTGCGGGGTGCCGGTTGGCTGATCCGGGTTGGTGCCGCCCGTCTCGGGCTCTGGAGCCGGCTGGCATGCGGTCACCTGCGCCAGGAGTACGAACAGGGCGACGGCCAACGGCATCGGCCTACGCACGTCGCGTGCGTTGGCCCAACGATACGAAGGACTCATGGATGTTTCCCCCAAATTATCCGGCCCAGCCCCATGCTCGGAAAGGAGCGCTGAGAGGTCAACCGCTTTCGGGCGATTCGTAGCAGCGCTGACACCTGTGGCTCCTCCCTGCGTCCGCGAGGCTTACCGGAGGTTGCGCCGCTGCCGCATCCGCTCGCGCAGCTCCTCCCGGCGCTCCAGGCGCTTCTCCGGGGGCTCGCGGCGCAGCTTCTCCATCCGCTCCCGGTGGGCGTGGATGAAGCGCTCGAAGCGCCCCTGGGGACCGACGAAGCGCTCCCGGAGCACCTGGGCGCGCAGCAGGCGCAGCCGCTCTCCGGCGCGCACCTGGTGCACCTGCCGTGCCTCGCCCGGGGCGTTGCCATCGTGCTGCACCTCGACGAGCCCCTCCTCCACATCCACGTGGGTCTCCTCGCCAGCCACTTCCACCTGGAAGGTGGTGCCTCGCACGCCGGCCACGGAGCGCTCGGTGGTGATGTCGAACTTCGCCGAGGAGCCGGCCATGGCCTTCTTCACCTTGGCCCACACCGTGCCGAGCATGAGCCGCGCCGAGAAGCTCTGGCGCTCCAGCCCCGAGAAGGAGGCCTCGTCGATCCGGAGCTGGGAGCCGCCCGCGAGCACCAGGGTGCTCTCGTCCGTGAGGAGCAGGGCGAGGTTGCCTCCCGGTTGCACGGCGATGAGATCCCCCAGCTCGACACCGCTGCCCTCCTGGAGCGCCTCGGCGGAGCCCCCCGCCGCCGTGCGAGTGGCCTCTCCCTCGAGCTGCGCCACCCGGCCCACCTCGGCGAGCGCGGGGAAGGCGCAGAGACAAGTCAAGCAGAGCAGCAGGTAGCGCATGGATAGACCTCCAGGGGTGGAGCCTCCAGTGTCCGCCAACACGGCAGGCCCTCGAAAGTTTCGGGCAGGGCCTCAAAAAAGAAGAGGCGCTCGGAGCCAGCCTCATCAGGAGTAACCGGGTTCACGGCCACGGTGTGAATCCGTTCACAGCCCACGGCGGGTCATGAGGCGTATTGACTCCCATGAAGCCAGTGAACACTCCGCCTCCCAGGAGAAGACGATGCCCCGCTCCGCTCACATCGCCCGATCGCTCGCCGCCGCGCTCGCGACGGCCCTGCTCGCAGGCTGCCCTCAGTCTCCGCCACCCCCACCACCACCACCCTCCCACCAACCCTGGATCCACATCGACAGCGGCCTGTCGCCTTCGGAGCTCGCGATCCTCTACCACGAGCCAGAGGGCAGCGAATTCCTCCCGCTGGCCGTCCTCAGCGCGCTGCACACCCCAGAGGGCCAGACGCTCCTCTCCTCGCCCCAGAGCTACGGGCTGTTGGAGGATCCTGCTGACCCGGATCATCTCCCCGTGGGCATGTCGAAGCATCGCTTCCCGGGAGTGATCTCCGACTCGGTGGGCTTCAACTGCGCCGCCTGCCACGTGAACGAGTTCCACTACCAGGGGACCTCCGTGCGTGTGGACGGCGCGCCGGGCCTCTTCAACCTCAACGCGTTCTACGCCGGGCTGTTCCACTCCATCCTGAACACGCTCATGAAGCCGGAGGAGCTGGAGGGTTTCCTCATCCGCTTCGCCGACCAGCAGGGCCACCGCGAGCCGGGCGAGAGCGATGCCCACCTGCTGCGGCGGTTCTATGACGAGGAGGGCCTGCCCCAGGACGATGCCGGCCTCCAGGCGTACGTGCAGGCCCAGACGGAGCACTACGCCGAAATCGAGCAGCAGGGCGGGCTGCAGCTCCCGGCGCCGGCCACGCTGCTCCTCAAGAGCGCGGATGACGTGGACACCTTCAAGGAGACCGTGGCGTTCCTCGAGGGCCACCTCACGTACCTGTCGCCCCTGACGAAGCTGAACTCGCCCACCGCCGCGGGCCCGGGCCGGCTCGACGCTTTCAATGGGGCGCGTGCGCTGCTGTTTGGACTGAAGCAAGCGATCCCGCTCTCCGCGCCGGTGAGCTACCCCTTCCTGTGGGGCTTCTCGGAGCAGAGCTGGCTCCACTACGACGGCAACACCAACTCCGTCATGCAGCGGAACATGGGCCAGGCCATGGGACTGGGCGCGACGTACGATCCACAGAAGGGCTCCTCCACGCTCCTCCCGAAGGAGATCGACACGCTGGACAAGCTCGCCGCCCAGGTGAAGGCGCCGCGCTGGCCGGAGGACGTCTTCGGCAAGATCGACCCCGCGCGCAGCGAGGCCGGCCGCCAGGTCTTCCAGGAGAACTGCGCGGAGTGCCACGTCCCCGGTTCCGGCAAGACCATGCTCTACTCCCTCGACGTGATCGGGACCGATCCGAACCGCGCCACGACCTTCGATTCCAAGGTCCAGCCCGATCCGTCCTCCCCGGAGGTGCCGTACTCCCAGGCGCTCGCCAGCGTTCTGGCGAAGCTCGAGGATAAGGCCTTCGAGGATGCCGGGCTCTCCCCCGAAGAGCGCCAGGCCATGGAGCCCGCCTCCCCGGTGTGGAGGACCACGAACAAGTATGCGGCGCGGCCGCTGAACAGCATCTGGGCGACGGCGCCCTACCTCCACAACGGCTCGGTCCCCACGCTCTGGGATCTGCTCCAGCCCGCCGGGCAGCGCCCCACCTGCTTCCAGGTCGGCCAGCGCGACTACGACCCGGACACGCTGGGGTACTCCACCTCCGCGGACAGCGCCGGCAAGTGCTCCAGCGAGCAGAAGGCGTGCGAAACTCCGCCGAGCGAAGGCTTCGTTCAGTGGTTCAACGTCCAGTGCACGGGCAACTCCAATGCCGGCCATGAGTATGGGACGCACCTGCCCGAGGAGCAGAAGCGCCAGCTGCTCGAGTACCTGAAGACGCTCTAGCGCGGCTCGGTGATAGAACCCTGGGCAGACTGATCAGTCCACGCCCAGGGAACGTCAACCGGATGCATCCAATCGCGGGCTATTCCATCAGGGAAACGCTCTTCTCCAGCTCCAAGTCCATCATCTGCCGAGCCGTCCGGACCGCCGATGGGCTGCCGGTGATCCTGAAGGTGATCAACGCGGAGTTCCCGACCACCGAGCAGATCGCTCGGCTCCACCGCGAGTACCGAATGACACGAAGCATCGAGGCGGAGGGGATCATCCGAGTCTTGGGCCTCGAGCGCTTCCGGAGCAGCGTGGCGCTCATCCTCGAGGACTTCGGAGCGGAGTCGCTGGCCCGCCTCGCCTCCACCCGGCGCCTGGAGCTCCCCCACGTCCTGAGCATCGCGATCCGGCTCGCGGACATCCTGGGGCACCTCCACCGTCAGCACATCATCCACAAGGATCTCAACCCCTCCAACATCGTCTGGAACCCGGACACCGACGAGCTCAAGCTGATCGACTTCGGCATCTCGACGGAGCTGTCGCGCGAGACTCCCGCCGTCTTCACCCCGAACGTGGTCGAGGGAACCCTGCCCTACATGTCGCCCGAGGCGACCGGCCGCATGAACCGGGCCATCGACTATCGGACGGACTTCTACTCCCTGGGCGTCACGCTGTACGAGCTGCTCACCGGGCAGCTGCCCTTCACGTCGGTCGATCCGATGGAGCTGGTGCACTGCCACATCGCGCGCGTCCCCGTGCCACCGCGCGAGCGGGTGCCGGAGATCCCCGCCGTCGTCTCCGACATCGTGCTGCGGCTGCTGTCGAAGCGGGCGGAGGATCGCTACCAGAGTGCCTTCGCGCTGGCCGCGGATCTGCGGCGGTGCCTCGAGGAGGTGCGGGCCACCGGCAGCGTCACGCCCTTCGAGCTCGGGCGTGGGGACATCCCCGAGCGCCTGCAGCTCCCGCAGAAGCTCTACGGGCGCGAGCAGCAGCTCGAGGAGCTGCTCGAGACGTTCGACCGGGTCGCCGAGGGCACCGCGGAGGTGGTGCTGGTGGCGGGCTACTCGGGCATCGGCAAGAGCGCGCTCGTGCACGAGGTGCACAAGCCGATCGTCAAGCGCAGGGGGTACTTCATCTCCGGGAAGTTCGACCAGTTCAACCGGAGCATCCCCCTCCACTTCCTCATCCAGGCGTTCCAGGAGCTCATCCGTCAGCTGCTCACGGAGCCCGCGGAGCGGCTCGCGATGTGGAAGGAGCGGCTCGTGGCCACGCTCGGGCCGAATGCCTCGGCGCTGATCGACGTGATGCCGGAGGTCGAGTTCATCATCGGGCCCCAGCCGAAGGCGCCGAGCCTGCCGCCGACAGAGGCCCAGAACCGCTTCATGCTCTCGTTCGAGGGCTTTGTCCGGGCCTTCACGGGGCGCGAGCATCCGCTCGTGGTGTTCCTGGATGATCTGCAGTGGGCGGACCTGTCATCGCTCGCGCTGCTCAGGCGGCTCATGACCCACCCGGACACGAAGCACCTGCTGCTGATCGGCGCCTGCCGTGACAACGAGGTGCACACGGCCCCCCTGCTCCTTCCCATGCTGGAGGAGATCCGCAGGGCCGGGACCCCTGTCCGCACCTTGAACCTCGGGCCGCTGGGGCGCGAGCACTGCCTCCAGTTCCTGGCGGACGCGCTGGGCCGCAGCCCCGAGAGCGTCGAGCCGCTCGCGGACGTCTGCCTCCGCAAGACGGAGGGCAACCCCTTCTTCCTGGGGCAGTTCCTGCTCTCGCTGCATGAGGCGGGGATGCTCCGCTTCGACGCTCCGTCCGGCGGCTGGACGTGGGACCTGGAGTGGATCGTCCAGACGCCCATGACGGACAACGTCGTCACGTTGATGGCCACGAAGATCCAGAAGCTCCCGGAGGACGCACAGCGGGTCCTCCGGCTCGCGGCCTGTATCGGCAACAGCTTCGATCTGAAGACGCTCGCCATCGTGAATGCCAGGCCCCAGCAGGAGACGGCGGACTCTCTCTGGGCGGGGCTCCGCGAGGGGCTGATCCTCCCCCTGGGGGACGGCTACAAGTTCATCGAGGATCGCTCGGCCGCCTCGGACTTCGTCACCGCGGCCGGGACTCCGAGCCCCTCCCCTGCCTCGAGCCACAGGGTCACCTACCGCTTCCTGCACGATCGCGTGCAGCAGGCCGCCTATGAGCTGATCCCCGAGCGCTATCAGCGCGAGGTCCACCTTCGGATCGGCCGCCTGATGCGCTCGGGCCTCACCCCCGCGGAGCAAGGCGAGGAGCTCTTCACCATCGCCAAGCACCTCAACCTGGGAGCGGAGCTGCTCGACAGCCAGTCCGAGCGGGACGATCTGGCCGAGCTCAACCTCGCCGCCGCACGCAAGGCCCAAGCAGCCGCCGCCCACGTCGCCGCTCGGGAGTACCTCGAAGCAGGCCTCGCGCTGCTGGGCGAGGAGCCCTGGAAGCGCCGCTACGAGCTCACCCTCCAGCTCCACACCCAGGCAGTGGAGGCGAGCTTCCTGAGCACGGACTTCGTGTGGATGGATCGCTACGCCGCCGAGGTGCTGGCGCAAGCCCGCGGTCCGCTCGATCGGGCCCGGGTCTACGAGGTGAAGATCCAGGCGCTGGCCATGCAGAACCGGCTCAAGGATTCGATCCTGACAGCCCTCGAGATCCTGGCGCTGCTCGGCGTCGAGTTCCCCGCGCAGCCGACGCCCGCGGATCTGAGCACCGCGATCGCCGAGGCCCAGGAGGCCATGCGCGATCGCCGCATCGAGGAGCTCATTGAGCTGCCCACGATGACGGATCCCTTGATGCTCGCGGCGGCGCGCACCCTCGCGATCGTCGCCTCGACCGCGTACCTGGCCAATCCCACGCTCTTCCCGATCATCGTGCTCCGCGGAATCGTGCTCGCGACGAGGTACGGCAGCACGGGGGCTCTCGCGTACATCTATGCCTCGCATGGCGTCGTCCTCGTGGGAGTCCTGGGGGACCTGGACTCCGCCTACGCGTTCGGCAAGCTGGCGCTGCGGGTCCTCGAGCGCCACGAGGCCCGGGAATACGTCTCACGCACCCACCACCTCTGGAACATGTCCATCCGGCCTTGGACGGAGCACGTGCGCGCGAGCTTCGAGGGCTTCCAGGATGTCTACCGGATGGGGCTGGAGACGGGGGACCTCGAGTTCGCGGGCTGGGGGGCGCTCCAGCGGGTGATCCACGCCTTCTTCATGGGACAGCAGCTCGAAGAGGTCGACCGCAGAGCCGAGGGCTGGCTCCCAGTCATGGCGCAGTTCAAGCAGAAGAACGCCCTCTACACGACGCGGCTCGTCCAACAGACGGTGCAGAACTTGAGAGGAGCCTCCGAGAACCCGTGCCGCCTTGTCGGCTCGGCCTTCGACGAAGAGCACATGTTGCCTCGCAGCCGGGGAAGGGAAGCCGCCGTCGGCCTGGCGATCTTCTTCCTCTACAAGCTCCAGCTGTGCGTCCTGTTCGGGCAGCCCGCGGAGGCGCTCGCCTGCGCCGCCCAGGCCGAGTCCGCTCTGGACACGCACGTGTCCACCATTCAGATCCCCAGCTTCCACTTCTTCAGCGCCCTGGCGCGCCTGGCGCTCTACGGCACCCTGCCGCCCGAGGAGCGTGAGCGCGCGCTGCGGCGCGTGGACGAATCCCTGGAGAAGATGAAGGCCTGGGCCGCGCGTGCGCCCATGAACTACGCGGCGAAGCAGGCCCTGCTCGAAGCGGAGCGGCACCGCGTGCTCGGAGAGGCGGAGCAGGCTCGAGCGGCCTACTACCGGGCGATGGCTGACGCCCGGAAGCACGAGTACCGCAACGACGAGGCGCTCGCGACGGAGCTGTTCGCCTCGTTCCTGAGCGAGCGTGAGGAGCACGAAGTCTCACGGCTCTTCAGGGCCAAGGCGCGCCACGCCTATCACCTCTGGGGCGCCGAGGCGAAGGTCCGCGCGATGGACCGGGCCTTCCCGGAGCTGCGCATGCTGACGAGCTCCACCGGCGGAGGAATGCTCGCGCCGCTCTCGGCGGAGAACGTGACGACCACCCAGGAGACCCGCTCCTCGGATGCGCTCGATCTGGTGAGTGTGCTCAAGGCCTCGCAAGCGATCTCCGGCGAGGTGGTGCTCGCCGAGCTGCTCAAGAAGCTGGTGCGGCTCGTGGTGGAGAACGCGGGGGCCCGCTGGGGCCTGCTCATGCTGGAGGGCGAGCGGCCCCTGATCGCCGTCGCCCAGAGCTCGCCGAAGAACGAGGTGGAGACCGTCTCCCTGCACGAGAGCCTGGAGCAGCTCCCGGTCGAGTTCTCGCACGCGATCATGCGTTACGTGGGCCGCACGCAAGAGGTGGTGGTGCTCGGCGACGCCTCCACCGCGGAGATCCTCCAGTCGGATGCCTACGTGGCGGCGCACCGCCCCCGGTCCATCCTCTGCATGCCCATCCTCCACCACAAGAAGCGCGCGGGCATCCTCTACCTGGAGAATGATCTGCTGGCGAACGCCTTCACCCCGGAGCGCTGCAAGATCCTGGAGCTGCTCGCCGCGCAGGCCGCCATCTCGCTCGAGAACGCCAAGCTCTACGACACGCTCGACACGCGCGTGAAGGAGCGAACGCAGGAGCTGACCAACGCGCTCCAGCGCCTGCAAGAGACCCAGAAGCAGCTCATCCTGCAGGAGAAGCTCGCCTCACTGGGCAGCCTGACCTCGGGGATCGCCCACGAGATCAAGAACCCGCTCAACTTCGTGAACAACTTCGCCGAGTCCGCGGTGGAGCTCACCGCCGAGCTCCGTCAGGCCCTCCACCTTCAGCGGCCTCCTCAGGGGGGAGCGGGCGCAGAGACTGTCGACCAGCTGCTCCAACACCTGGAGGTGACCGCGGCGAAGATCTCCGAGCACGGCAAGCGGGTGGATCAGATCGTCCGCGCCATGCTGGAGCACGCACGGAATGGGCCGGGGAGCCCCCAGGTGGTCGACATCAACAAGCTCGTGCACGAGTACGTCAACCTCGCCGTGGTGGGCCATCGGGCCAAGGGGGTGGATGCGGCGCTGGCGGCCACGATCGAACTCCACTGGGATGAGGCGCTCGGGAGCGCGGCCGTCACGCCCGAGGATCTGGGGCGAGTCATCTTGAACCTCGCCAACAACGCGCTCTACGCGCTCGAGCGCAGAAAGCGCGCGCTGGGGAGCGGCTTCCTGCCGGTGCTGGGAGTGAGGACCCGGGATCTGGGCGATCGCTTCGAGATCCTCATCCGGGACAACGGCGGCGGCATCCCCGCGGCGGTGAGGGGCAGCATCTTCAGCCCCTTCTTCACCACCAAGCCCCCCGGAGAAGGAACCGGGCTGGGGCTCTCGATCAGCCGAGACATCATCGTCCAGGGTCACGGCGGGACGATGGAGTTCACCTCCGAAGAGGGCGAGGGCACCGAGTTCAAGCTCACCCTGCCGAAGCGCGACCGCGAGCTCTGACCGCGTGTGGGGACAGGGCCCGTCAAGCCGTGGGCAGGATGACGCTGAACGTCGTGCCTTGCCCGAGCTCGCTGGCCATCTGAAGTCGGCCGCCCAGCGAGAGGATGATGCTGCGGCACACGTTGGCAGGCAGCGGGCTTCGCACCCGCTGCCCTCCCCTCTCCCTACCGGCGCTGCGTCAGACGACTCGCCGGGTGCGTCCAGCCATGCCTACCAACAAGAGCACCAACATCGCGCCGAGCACCGAGAACAGGAGCCCCGTCGGGTGCAGATCCCACATGTGGCCGTTGGTGTAGAAGAGCGAGGCGATGAAGCCGCCCACGAACGAGCCGGCGATGCCCAGCAGGGTGGTGGCGATGAGGCCCATGGACTGATTGCCGGGCATCAGCGCGCGCGCAATCAACCCCGCCAACAGACCAATCACCAGGAACGCGATGATACTCATGACTCCCTCCCTTGAATGGAGAGCACCGCGGTGTGCGGCGCCGTTGGGAAGGAAGGTGGTTCGCCCCCGGCACTGGCACAACTTGACACCCGCCCCTTGCATCGCGAGCGCCCCCCTGCTCGCCCGCCCTCCGGTCGGCTGCCTACCCTCGGGTGGGCGAGGGCCATCAAAAAGAGGGGGAAACGTCAGAGGGAACGGCTAGAGAACCCTACCCATGGCGAAGGCGAAGACGCACTACACCTGCCAGGCGTGCGGGTACCAGTCGGCGAAGTGGCTCGGGAAGTGTCCGGACTGCGGCGCGTGGAGCTCGCTGCTGGAGGAGTCCGCGGCGAAGGTGGATGAGAAGCGCCCGGCCTGGGGGGCCTCGGGCGGGGCCTCCAAGCCGGTGCTCCTCAAGGACGTCAGCGGCGAGGTGGAGGCCCGGCGGCGCACGGGCATCGCCGAGTTCGATCGGGTGCTGGGCGGCGGTGTGGTGGACGGCTCGCTGGTGCTGCTCGGAGGGGATCCGGGCATTGGCAAGTCCACGCTCCTGCTGGCGGCGCTGGATCGGCTGTCTCGCCACGGGCCGGTGCTCTACGTGTCCGGCGAGGAGAGCCTGCGGCAGACGAAGATGCGCGCCGAGCGGCTGCACGTGGAGAGCCAGGCCCTGCACCTCTTCGCGGAGACGGACGCGGAACGGGTGCTCGCGGCGGCCGAGGCGCTCAAGCCCACGGCCCTGGTGGTGGACTCGATCCAGACGATGTACCTGCCGGACCTGGGCAACGCGCCGGGCAGCATTACCCAGGTGCGCGAGGTGGCCGGGCGGCTGATGGCGTTCGCCAAGCGCTCGGGGGTGCCCACCTTCCTCGTGGGCCATGTGACGAAGGAGGGCTCCATCGCCGGCCCGCGCGTGCTGGAGCACATGGTGGACACCGTCCTCTACTTCGAGGGCGAGCGCGGCCACCCGTTCCGGATCCTGCGCGCGCACAAGAACCGGTTCGGCTCCACGAATGAGATTGGCGTCTTCGAGATGAAGGGGCTGGGGCTGGTGGAGGTGCCGGATCCGTCCGCCCTCTTCCTGGCGGAGCGGCCGGTGGGCAAGTCGGGCAGCGTGGTGACGTCCACGCTCAACGGCACGCGGCCGCTGCTGGTGGAGGTGCAGGCGCTGGTGGCGCCCACGGGCTATGGCACCGCGAGGCGCACGGCGATCGGCGTGGACGGCAACCGCGTGGCGCTGCTGGCGGCGGTGCTGGAGAAGAAGGAGGACATCCCGCTGGTGGGGTGCGACTTGTTCGTCAACGTGGCCGGCGGCATGCAGTTGTCGGAGCCCGCGTGCGATCTGGCGGTGTGCGCGGCGCTGGTGTCCAGCCTGCAGAACCGGCCGATGGATCCGCAGACGCTGGTGCTGGGTGAGGTGGGCCTGGCGGGCGAGGTGCGCGCGGTGGGCCAGGTGGAGCCGCGGCTCGCCGAGGCGGCGAAGATGGGGTTCCAGCGCGTGGTGCTCCCCAGCGGCAGCGCCCGGCGCATGGAGGAGACGAAGCTGAAGGTGATCGGCGTGGAGACGCTCAGCGAGGCCTTGAGCGCCATGTTCGACTGAGCGCTCAAGCGGCCATTATTTCAATTCCAGCAATGGTGATGTGCTCTTCATCCCCATTATTGCAGGGAGTGCCCAGCCGTATCTTGCGCTCATGAGGCTCCACTCCATGAACGCCCTGAAGAGGTTCTCCAGCGATGTCGCCTTCACCGAGCAGGTCAAGGCCCTCCAGCATCGCAAGGGCTCGCGGAAGGCCTACGAGCGCATGGAGCAAGGTGGCGGTTGGGCAACTGCCATCTCCGAGGATCTGAGGGAGTTCATTAGCCGGCAGCGGGGCTTCTTCCTCGCGACGTCCAACGCGGAGAACCAGCCCTACATCCAGCATCGCGGCGGGCCGCCGGGCTTCCTGCGCGTGCTCGACGAGCACACGCTGGGCTTCGCCGACTTCAGCGGGAACCGGCAGTACATCAGCCTGGGCAACCTCGCCGAGAATCCCAAGGTGCACCTGTTCCTCATCGACTACGCCCAGAGACAGCGCATCAAGATCTGGGGCGAGGCACGGGTGGTGAGTGACGATGCCGCGCTGCTGCGCTCGCTCACTCCCCCGGACTACCGGGCGCGTCCCGAGCAGGCGATCGTGATCAAGATCGCCGCCTGGGACGCGAACTGTCCACAGCACATTCCGCAGCGCTTCGACGCCGAGGAAGTCCAGGCCGCCTTGCGCGAGCGCGACCAGCGGATCGCGGAGCTCGAGGACGAGCTGCGGCGGCTGAAGAAGCGTTCGGAGGATTGCCCCTGAAGCCGGCGGGCCGCTCGGGAGTATCCGACCCCGGATCCGGTCAGCGGCTGGAAGACCTACGGAGGCGGGCTCGACAGTGTTGTGAATCCGAGCGCTCTCACCAGAGGCCCAGGTGGCGGCTTCGATTCCCGCCGCCTCCATCCCGAGAAGCCCAGCAGTCTTGTGCGCCTACTCGTCCTCGCGCTGGCCGAACATCAGGCGCAGAAAGGGCAGGTCCTCCGAGTGGGAGAACACATAGACGTGATCCCTCGCCTGGAGGACCGTGTCGCCCTTGGGGGCCAGCAGTTCCTGGCCTCGGACGATCAACATCGCGGCGGACTCGGGGGGAAAGGGCAGCTCCGAGATTCGCGCGCCCGCCGCCGCCGAGGCCTCGTCGATGTAGAAGGCGCTCAATTCGCCGTTGAGCAGTTGTGTGGAGGCGATCTCCAACACCGCCGGCGGTGGAGCCGGCACGTTCGCCGCCAGCCCCAGCTTGCGCGTCACCCACGGCACCGTCGCTCCCGGGATGAAGCCGTTCACCACCACGATGAAGAAGACGATGTTGAAGAGCACATGGGCTCCCGGCGCTCGCGCCAGCACCGGGTACGTCGCCAGGATGATGGGCACCGCGCCTCGCAGCCCCACCCAGCCGGTGTAGAGGATCTCCCTCGCCGGGAAGCGGAAGGGCAACAGGCACAGCAGCACCGCCAACGGCCTCGCCACGAAGGCCAGGAAGAGCCCCAGGCCCAGGCCCAACCACGCCACGCCGATCAACTGCCGCGGGAACACCAGCAGCCCCAGCACCAGGAACATGGCCACCTGCGCCAGCCACGCCAGCGCGTCATGGACTCGCAGCAGGCCCGTGCGGTAGCGCAGGGTCTCGTTGCCCATCATCACGCCCACCGCGTACACCGCCAGGAAGCCGCTGCCGTGCAGCAGCGTGGGCACTCCAAAGGCCAGGAAGGCCAGCGCCAGCGTCATCACCGGGTAGAGCCCCGCGGCCTGGAGCGGCAGGCGCTTGAGGAGCTGCCGGCCCATCCAGCCAATCGCCAGGCCCATCCCTCCGCCCACGGCCATCTGAACGACGACCTCCAGCAACACCCCCCAGGACAGCCCCTCTCCGTGCACCAGGTTCTGCGTGAGCGTCACCGTGAGGATGACGGCCATCGGATCGTTGAGGCCGGACTCCAGCTCGAGCGTCGTGCCCACTCGCCGCTTGAGGTGAATGCCGCTGCCGCGCAGCACGGAGAACACGGCCGCCGCGTCCGTGGAGGAGACGATGGCGCCCAGCAGGAGCGCCACGGGCCAGCTGAACTGGAACAGCCAGTGCGCGGCGATCCCCATGAAGGCCGCCGTGGCCACCACTCCCACCGTGGCCAGCAGCGAGGCCGGACGGATGGCGGATTGGATGGCCGCCAGCGGAGTGTTGAGCCCCCCATCGAAGAGGATGAGCACCAGCGCCACCGTGCCCAGGCGAAAGGCGGCGGCGTAGTTGCTGAACTCGATGCCTCCGGGCCCATCCACCCCCGCGGCCATGCCAATGCCCAAAAAGAGCATCGCCACCGGCAGCCCGAAGCGCCCCGAGGCCCGGCTGAGCAGGGCGCTCAGCCCCATCAACACACCCGCGACGACCAGCAGGAAGGCGGTAGGGAGGGGCTCCATCAGGCCTCAGTGGTGAGGGGCCATGAGCATGGCCGCCACGGCGCCTCACTCTACCCGCGGGGCGAGGCGGGATTGTTCCCCCCTCCAGGCATATGCAATGAGGAAGACATGTCCTTTCTCTCACAGGCCCTCGTCTTCCTGGCCGCGACCGTGGTGGCCGTCCCCCTCTTCAAGCGGCTCGGGCTGGGCTCCGTCCTGGGCTACCTGGCCGCGGGCATGGTCATCGGCCCCTGGGGCTTCCGGGCCATCTCGGATGTGGAGAGCATCCTCCACTTCTCCGAGTTCGGCGTGGTGCTCTTTCTGTTCCTCATCGGACTGGAGCTTCAGCCCTCCCGGCTGTGGGAGCTGCGCAAGTCCGTATTCGGGCTCGGCAGCCTCCAGGTGGTGGGGACCGGGGCGCTGCTGGCGGTGGGGGGGATGCTCGCTGGGCTGAGCGCTCCCACGGCCCTCATCGCCGGGCTGGGCCTGTCCCTGTCCTCCACCGCCTTCGCGCTCCAGCTCCTGGCCGAGAAGAACGAGCTCACCACCGACTATGGGCGCGCCTCCTTCAGCATCCTGCTGTTCCAGGATCTGGCCGTCATCCCGCTGCTGGCGCTGCTGCCCCTGCTCGGCACCGCTGGCGCTCCCTCCACCGAGCCCACGTGGCTCTCCGCCCTCAAGGGCGCCGGGGTGCTGATCGCCGTCGTCCTGGCGGGCCGGTACGTGCTGCGCCCCGTGTTCAAGGTGGTGGCCTCGTTCCACAGCCAGGAGCTGTTCACCTCCACCGCGCTGCTGCTCGTCATGGGCACCGCGGCGCTGGTGAGCGCGGTGGGGCTCTCCATGGCGCTGGGCGCGTTCCTGGCCGGCGTGCTCCTGGCGGACTCGGAGTTCCGTCACGAGCTGGAGGCGGACATCGAGCCCTTCAAGGGTCTGCTGCTGGGCCTGTTCTTCGTCGCCGTGGGCATGTCCGTGAACATCGGCCTCGTCACCACGAGCCCCTTGCGCGTGGTGGGGTTGGTGCTGGGGCTGGTGGCGCTCAAGGCCGCGGTGCTCTACGCCATCGGCCGGTGGGCCTTCCGGAGCAACGAGCAGGCCCTGAGCATGGCCATCGTCATCTCCCAGGGGGGCGAGTTCGCCTTCGTGCTGTTCCGGCTCGCGGTGGGCTTCCACGTCATGGAGGGCGGGCTGGAGGACCTGATGGTGGTGGTGGTGAGCCTCTCCATGGTCACCACGCCGCTGCTGTTCGCCGCCTATGCGCGGTGGCTCCGCCCCCGCTTCCAGAAGAAGGCCCACCGCGAGTTCGACGTGGCCCCCGAGGAGGACCATCCCGTCATCATCGCCGGCGTGGGCCGCGTGGGGCAGGTGGTGGCCCGCCTGCTGCGCGCCAAGCGCATCGGCTTCACGGCCCTGGACATCAGCTCCGAGCACATCGACTTCCTCAACCGGATCGGCAGCAAGGTCTATTACGGGGATGCCTCGCGGCTGGACCTGCTGCGGGCCGCGCGCGCGGACAAGGCCAAGGCGTTCGTGCTCGCCATCGATGACGTGGAGGACTCGGTGCGCACGGCCGAGACGGTCATCCAGCACTTCCCCCACCTCACCCTCTTCGCGCGCGCCCGCAACCGCCAGCACGCCTACCGCCTGCTCAACCTGGGCATCAAGCACGTCATGCGCGAGACGTGGGTCTCCAGCTTGGAGATGGCGGAGGAGCTCCTGCAGGAGCTGGGGCTGACCTACTCGGAGAGCCACAAGACGCTGGAGCGGTTCCGCCAGCACGACGAGGCGCTGCTCCAGGCCACCTCCCCGTACCACAAGGATCCGCAGAAGCTCACCGAGATGGCGATCAAGGCGCGCGCCGAGCTGCAGAGCCTCTTCGAACAAGACGCCGCCGAGCAGAACAAGGCCGGCTGAACCCCGCGCCATGAGCGGCTCTCCCCTTCCCTCCTCCGGACTGCGTGGCGCGCTGGGCTCGCTCTCGGCGAGGTTGCTGCTCGCGTTCCTGCTGCCCACGCTCGCGCTCTTCGGGCTGACGGGGGTGGCCAGCTACGTGCTGGCGCGCTCCATCCTCGAGGAGGAGCTGGGCCAGAGCCTGTCCGCCATCGCCGCCGCCGCCGCCAGCCAGGTGAGCGGAGAGCGGATGCTCACAGTGGAGCCCGGGGATGATGTCCAGGGCACGCGCACGTGGCGCAACCTCACTCGGTTGCTGGGAGACGTGCAGAAGGCCAGCGGCGTGCGCCGGGTGTTCGCGGTGGATGCGCAGGGGCGCGTGCGGGTGGACGTGGGCGGCGGGCTGCCCGTGGGCGCCGAGGTGCCGGAGCTCGCCCGGGACAGGCGAGAGCTGACGCGGGTGTTCTCCGGACAGCGCGCGGCCAGCCAGGTGCTCTTCAGGGGCTCGGACGGGCAGCTCTACAAGACGGGCTATGCGCCGGTGCGCCAGGGAGACGAGGTGGTGGGCGCCGTGGCCGTGGAGGGCAGCGCGGCCTTCTTCGGCCCGCTGGCGCAGCTGTCCCATACCTTCACGGTGGCCACCGCCGTGGCCCTGGGGGTGCTGGCGGCGATGGCGGTGCTCACGGCCCGAGGGCTGGCCCGGCCGCTGCGCCGGTTGATGGACTCGGCGCTGCGCATCGGCCGGGGAGACCTGACGACACCCGTGCCGCCCGAGCCGACTCGGGAGATTGGCGTGCTCGCCCGCGAGCTGGAGGAGATGCGCGGGGCGCTGGAGAGCCGGGACCGTCAGCTCAAGCTGATGCTCGCCGGGGTGGCCCACGAGGTGCGCAACCCGCTGGGCGGCATCGAACTCTTCTCGGGCCTGCTCGCCGAGGACCTGAGAGCGGGCAGCTCCGCCGAGGCCACCGAGCACGTGGCGCGCATCCAGCGCGAGGTGGCGTACCTCCAGCGCATCGTCGAGGACTTCCT
This sequence comes from Hyalangium sp., assembly GCF_045802625.1. NCBI lineage: Bacteria > Pseudomonadati > Myxococcota > Myxococcia > Myxococcales > Archangiaceae > Hyalangium > Hyalangium sp. The sequence continues at coordinate 63,980 of NZ_JBJMQP010000135.1, forward strand.
GGCCTTCGCCCGAGAGCAGCCCCTGGCCCGCGCGCCCATGGAGGCCCCCGCGCTGCTGGCGGGCGCGTGCGAGCTGCTGGCCGCCGAGGCCGAGGCCCGGGGCGTGAAGGTAGAGGTGGACGCGGCCCCTGCCCGATTGGAAGCGGATGGGAGCCTGCTGACGGCCGCGCTGGTGAACCTGGTGAAGAACGCCGTGCAGGCCTCGCCCTCGGGAGCACGCGTCCAGGTGACGGGCCGGGCGGAGTCCCAGCGCTACGCCATCCGGGTCCACGACGCCGGGCCCGGCATCCCCGAGGCCGAGCGCGAGCGCATCTTCGAGCCCTTCTTCACCACGCGGCAGAAGGGCACGGGGCTGGGGCTGCCGCTGGCCAGGAAGATCATCCGGGCGCACGGCGGAGAGCTGGAGTTCACCTCCGCGCCGGGCGCCACCACGTTCACGCTGACACTGCCGCTGGGGTCCACGGGCGCGGACCGATAGCCCCGCCCTATGGACGGGGTGGACTGGTCCAGCATGGCGGCGATCCGCCCGGCGTGCTCCTGTCAGTTCACGGTGAACTGCTGAGCCATCTCGCTGACTTCGGTGGACACCGCCTCCAGCGTGCCGGTGGCCTGCTGCGTGGACTCGAGCCGCTTGAGCGTCGCGTCCATGATCTGCGACAGGTCCGCGATCGCGCTGAAGATCTGCGAGATGCCCGCGTTCTGCTGATTCACCGCCGCGACGATCTGCCGCATCGCCGCCGAGTTCTCCTGCGACAGCTTCGACAGCTCGCGCAGGCTGTTACTCGAGGCCCTCATGCGCTCCAGGCCGCCCTGGATGTCTCGCGAGCCCTGCTCCACCATCGTCGCCGCGGCCCGGATGGCGCCAATCACCTCGCCCAGGATCGCCCGGATGCGCGTGGTGCTCTTCACCGACTGGTCCGCCAGCGCGCGAATCTCCCGCGCCAGCACCGCGAACCCCTTGCCGTTGTCGCCCGCTCGCGCCGCCTCGATGGCGGCGTTCACGGCCAGCAGGTTCGACTGGTCCGCCATGTCCTTCACGGCCTCGGTGATCTCGCCGATCTGCGTGGCGCTCTCCGCCAAGCGGTTCAGCTTCACCTGCATGGCGTCCACGAACTGCTGAATGGTCGCCAGGCCCTGCATGGACTGCTCGATGGCCGCCTCGCCCTCGTGGCCCAGCTCCTCGGCGCGGCGCGCCACCCGGAGCATGGACTCGGCGCGCTCGGACGTCATCTGCGAGGTGTGCTTGATCTCCTGAGAGGTGACTTGCGTCTCCTGGATCGCCGCCGCCTGCTGGTTGAGGCTCTGCTGCTGCTCGTTGTTGGCCTCGCTCAGCTCCTTGCCGGCCGCCACCAGCCGCGAGGCCGACGAGGCCAGCGTCTCGGGGATCTGCCGCAGCTTGGAGAGCACCGAGTTCAGCGCGAACGCCAGGTCGCCCATCTCATCCGTGGACACCCAGTCCGGAGAGGAGATCCGCCCCACCGCCAGGCCCTCGATGGCCTTGCCCACCGCGCTGGCGCCCTGCGCCTGCCGGCGCGCCAGCATCCACGCGGTGATGGTGGGAAGAATCAGCGCCAGCACCGCCACCCACGGCAGCACGTAGGCCAGATCCGAGAACATCGAGCCGCTCAGGTCCTGGATCTTCTGCGCGGACGCGGTGGCGCCCTCGTTCACCAGCTGCGTGTGGAGCGCGTCGCGCAGCCCCACCAGCTTCACCGCCACCACGCAGCTGCACAGCATGAGCGTGGCGATGATGGAGGCGATGAAGGTGAACGGCAGGAACCACGTCTGCCGCGGCCAGAACGGGCCCGTGCCCTGGAGCATCAGCGACGCGTGCGCCTTGCGCTCCTCCATGGCCTGCGCCAGCCCCTGCTTCTCCAGGCTGATGCCGAACGGGAAGGAGACCACCACCCCGAAGCAGAACGCGATCAGCGTGCCCAGCAGCACACGGATGGCCCCCTTCTCGTAGGCGTGGCTGGTGATCAGCGCGAAGCTGAAGCCCCCCAGCGTCCACGCCACGTACGAGGTGACGAGGCTGGCCTGCCACGGCATCTTCAGGATGCGCCGCAGCCGGTCCCCCGGCGCATCCCCGGGCAGGTGCCGCAGGGACCGGGAGGCCAGGTAGGACAGCGCCCCGTACGGGTACGCGAAGCAGAACACCGCCGTGAGGGGCAGCATGTACTTCACGACCGTCGAGAGGGCCTCGTCGCTCGGCACGCCCACCGCCATGGCGATGAGGTACGCGCAGATGAGGATGGGCGCCAGCACCCACATGAGGAACAGCAAGCTCCCGCGCCTGGCGAAGTCGCGGATGAGTTGATCGTCTTTGGAGGGATCCACGGGCGCCATTCAATCCAAGAATCGCGCCGCTGTGAACTGCCCTCTCAAAAGAAAAAGCCGGGAAGAACCTGATTTCAGGAGTACTCCCGGCCCGTTTCACGGGATGTAGCACTTTCTACAGGCGATCGAACCTCCCCGCTCGCCGGCCATCCGAGGGCCTCGCGGGCTTTATTTCCGGCCCGCGGCGGCCCGGGCCTTCTCCAGCAGCCGGCGCAAGGGGGCCTCATCCGCGCGCTGCAGCGCCTCGGCCCACCCCAGCCACTGGGCGCCGAAGGACTCGTTCGGATCATGCACCAGCGCCTCCGGGTCGTCCGCGACGATGAGGTAGCGCACATCCAGGTGGAAGTGCTCGGGCTCGTCCTTGCGCGCGGGGATCCGGTGGATGTCCACGTCCAGCGGCCGAGGCGCGGTGGGGTGCAGCCGCACCTGGCAGCCCGTCTCCTCGCGGGCCTCTCGCAGCGCCGCGGCCTCCATGCTGCCTCCGTCCGACGCCTCCGCGTGTCCCCCGGGCTGCAGCCACCGCTTCAGCTTCGCGTGGTGGAGCAGCACCAGGCGCTCGCCCGGCGGGTCCACCACCACGGCGCTGCCGGTGAAGTGCGCGGTGGGCTGCGAGCGCGAGAATGGGCTCGGCAGCTCCACGGCGAAGGCGCGCATGCGCTCCAGATCCTCACGCTCCTTGGCATCCGTGGGGACATGGCGCGAGAGCAGCTCCAGCAGGTTCGTGTTCGTCAGGGACATGGCGGGGATAAACCGCATGTGGGCGCGCGGTTCCAGCCCCTTCGCGCTAAGAAGACACCCCATGGCTCGCGTCCTCGTCATCGACGACCACGACACCCTCCGCGAGGGGATGACCGTCACCCTCACCCGCTCGGGGCACACCGTCGCCGCGGCGCGCTCGGGCGCGGATGGGCTGGCGGCCTACAAGAAGACACCGTTCGAGCTCGTCGTCACGGACTTGAAGATGGAGGGGATGGACGGGATCGCCGTCACCCGAGCGCTCAAGGCGTTGGATCCGGCCGCGGTGGTGCTGGTGGTGACGGCCTTCGGCACCATCGAGACGGCCGTGCAGGCCATGCAGGAGGGCGCGTACGACTTCATCACCAAGCCCTTCCCGCCGGACGTGCTGCGCGCCAAGGTGGAGAAGGGGCTGGAGCTGGCCTCCACGCGCCGGCAGGTGGAAAAGCTGAGCGCTCGCACCGCCGCGCATGACGCCGACGCCGCGCTCAGCCACGGCAACCTGGTGGGCGACAGCGAGCCCATCCAGAAGCTGCTGGCCCAGGTGCGCAAGGCCGCCGCCAGCGAGGCCACGGTGCTGGTGCGCGGCGAGAGCGGCACCGGCAAGGAGCTGGTGGCCCGGATGCTCCACCAGCAGTCTCCGCGCAAGGACGGCCCCTTCGTCGTCGTGCACTGCGCGGCCCTGGCCGAGTCGCTGCTGGAGAGCGAGCTGTTCGGCCACGAGCGCGGCGCCTTCACCGGCGCGGTGAAGCGCAAGCTGGGCCGCTTCGAGCTGGCTGACGGCGGCACCCTGTTCCTCGACGAGATTGGGGAGATTCCACCCTCCGTGCAGACGAAGCTGCTGCGGGTGCTCCAGGAGAAGGAGCTCCAGCGCGTGGGCGGCGAGGAGACGCTCAAGGTGGACGTGCGCGTGGTGAGCGCCACCCACCGGGACTTGCAGGCCGAGGTGAAGGCCGGCCGCTTCCGCGAGGATCTCTACTACCGGCTGCACATCGTCCCGCTGATGCTGCCCCCGCTGCGCGAGCGCCCCGAGGACATCTCCACCCTGGCCCGCCACTTCGTCGCCAAGCACGCCCCGCGGGTGAACCGGCGCGTGAAGGGCCTGGACGACAGCGTCCTGAAGGCGCTCGCCCGCCACGCGTGGCCCGGCAACGTGCGCGAGCTGGAGAACGTCATCGAGCAGTCGCTCGTCTTCGCCGAGGGCGAGGTGCTCACCGAGGCGGATCTGCCCGCGCACCTGAACCCGAGCGCGCCTCGCACGGACGCCAGCGGCCTGCCCATCCCCCACGGGGACCGGCCCCTGCCCGACATCCTCGAGGATATTGAACGCCAGCTCATCGCCCGCGCCTATGAGAAGGCGGGCCGGGTGAAGACCGAGACGGCTCGCCTGCTGGGCATCAAGACGTCCGCCCTGTACTACAAGCTGGAGAAGTACGGTTTCATCTCCAAGGGAGAGGCTCCCGAGGAGGGTTGAGCCCTCAAAAATCCATGGTTACGAGGGTCCACCGTGACTTTCCACCGTCCCACCCGCGCGAGGGCGCCCTCCCCCGGCTCCGAAGCCCTTGGAAACGCTGGCGTTTCGTGGCCAGCAAAAACGGGCCGGGGACTTGCGAGCTGGCACCGGCTTTGCTGAAGAGGGGTGGTGATGAAGCGCCCCCTGTCCCTGCTGCTGCTGTGCCTGCTCCTGGGAGCGCCCGCGTGGGCGGCCTCCGGGCTGGAGGCAGTGCGCACCCAGGCCCAGGCGGCGCGCACCCAGGTTCGCACCCTGCGCGAGCGCCAGCAGGCCCTGCGCGGCGAGCTGAACGGGGTGGCCTCGCGGATTGAAACGCTCAAGGCCGAGCAGCAGGGCAAGCTCACCCCGAGCGCGGAGCTGAATCAGGCGCTGAGGCGCTCGCAGGAGCTGAGCGGCGAGCTCACCGGGCTGGCGCAGTCGGTGGCCAACGCGGAGGGCGAGTCCGAGCGCGCCCACGTGGCGCTGCACACGGCGCTCTCGGAGGAGTTGGCGCGGGTGAAGGCGGCGTGGGACTCCACGCAGGATCGCCAGGAGCGCGCCCGGCTCGTCTCCCAGATGCGCGAGCTGCGCACCGAGCGGGATGCGGTGCGCGCCGCGCTGCCTGCCTCGCAGGTGCCCGCGCTGGGCCGCTCGGACGCGAGCGATGATCCCGAGGACCTGCTGGAGCAGGCGGACGTGCTGCGCGACTCCGAGGACAAGGTGAAGCAGCGGCTGGGCGCTCTGAAGACGCGCATCGCCGAGCTGCGCGAGGAGCACGACCTGGAGCGCCGGATGAGCGACTTCCTCGGCGAGGAGGCCATGTTCGACGAGCAGGATCGGCGCCTGCGCCTGCGGCTGAACTCCAATCAGGCCGTCGAGGTGGACTCGACTCCCGCTCGCCGCGGCCCCCCGGCCTTCTCGGCGGAAGACTCGTCGTCGCCGCCGGTCGCGCCGGATCCGAACCCTTCCCCGGGCAACCCCGTTCCCCCGACCACGCTCGCCCCGGGCCCGATCCGTGCCAGCGATCACCGGCCCGAGGTGAACCCGGTGCGGGCGCAGCAGCTGGCAGCCGGAGACTTCAACGATCTGGCCACCCTGGAGGCCGAGGCGAAGCAGCTGGAGTCCATGGCCCACGAGCTGGACTCCCGCGCCACGGCCCTCGAGAAGCGGGGGCGCGAGCTGAAGTAGCCCGCGCCGCCGGGGTTCAGAACAGCGACACCTTCACGTCCAGCGCGAGCACGGCCTGCAGGCGCACCTCCTGATCCGGCATGCGGCCCCTGCCGCGCACGATGATGCTCATGGAGGGCGCGGCGACGAAGGGCTGCAGCTCCGCATCCTCCATGTCCATCTTCAGCACGGGGTTGGGCGCGCCCAGGGGCAGCCGGGAGATGTCCTGCTTCCGGGCGATGCGCTCCTCCTGGTCTCCAGCCTTCGCGTAGAACTCGAGGGTGTCCAGGAAGGTGAAGTCCGCGTCGCTGGGGCTCACCAGCCGCAGCTCCAGGGACTTGGGGTGCACGGACTTCACGTCCGCCTTCGAGACGCCCTGGTTCTTGAAGTCCTGGTTCTGGTTGAAGTCCAGCCCCGCGAAGCTGGCGATGGGCGGGAAGGCGTTGAGCACCGCCGTGGTGCCGGGCGGGCCCGCGGGGACGGTGGTCTCCCCCTTGAGCTCGGTCGTGAAGGAGGCAGGGGCGCAGGCAACCAGCGCGAGGCAAGCCCAGGGGGGGATGAGCGATGCGGGACGCATGGGCGGGACTGTAACGGGGGTCCGTCGCCTCGTCACCGGCGAGGCGGGCGGGCCGGCATCTCGTGAACAAGGCGTGCAGGCAAAGCCCACGGTATGGTGGGCGCGCGTGTCCCGGTTCCTCTCCACGCTCCTGCTGGCCGGCCTGGTGCTCCCTGGTGGAGCCCGCGCGGCCGACATGGAGGGCTCCCTGCGCCTCACCGGCCGGGCGCTGATGGACTCGAACGCCCCGCGCGACTTCCACGCCCCCCAGGCTCCCACCCCCCAGCCGGACCTGGGCCTGAGCTTGCTCGCCACGGGCGAGGGCCGCCTCACCGGCGAGAGCTTCCAAGGAGTGGGCCGCTACGAGCTGGGAGGCCGCAAGTACGTGCGCTACCCCTCCGAGGACGTGGTGATCCAGGCCGCCGCGGTGGAGGGCTCCATGGCGCTGGGCACCCAGCTGGGGCTGGGCGTGGAGGGCCACGGCAAGGACAGGCGAGGGGGCAGCCGGGACTACTCGGACCTGGGCGCGGAGGCCTTCCTCGAGTACGTGCCGGACGTGCGGCTGGCGCTGCGGATCCGTGCCGGGGCCCACCGCTTCGTCTACCGGCCGGACGCGGGAGCGAACTTCGGCGGCTCCGAGGTGGGGTTCCTGGGCCGCTACCGCTTCGATCGCCGCCACTCGCTGAGCGTCTTCGGCGAGTACGGCTCGCGAGGCTACGGCGTGCAGGCGCGGCCTCCACCGGATGAGAATCTGTCGCTTGGCCGACGCCAGGACGGGGCGCTGTCCGCGGGAGCCACCTACACGTACCGGGGGCCGGTGGCGCTGGGGCTCACCTATACCTTCCAGGAGATCAGCTCCAACAGCTTCGGCGAGACGGTGGACCGGCACCGGCTGAGCGGGAGCGCGGGGCTGAAGCTGGCCTGGAACGTTACGCTGCTGGCGCAGGGCTCGCTGGGGCTGGGCCGCTACCCGGATGGCATCTACCTCTCGCCGGAGATCATCCTCGTGGAGGAGGACGAGGGGCAGAACTCGCTCTCGCTCAAGCTCGCACGCCCGGTGAACGAGCACTTGGACTTGGAGCTGAACTACGGCCTCTACAGCACTCGCCTGCCGCGCAATGAGCTGTCCTATCTCCGGCAGGTTGCGGGGCTGGGGCTGACCTGGCGCCTCTAGGCCCAGGGTAGGCCGGGGGCCCCTCGCTGCTTACATTCAAAGGAGGGGAATCTTCGGACGCGGGGATGTGAGAGCATGCGCGTCGCAGGCAGAGCACCGGTGTTGATCCAGGAAGGAGACAACGTTGGATTGGTCCGCCTATGCCCACGAACAGGGACTCGGCCGTGAGGTGGGAGAGAACCTCGTCCGCGCCAGGCAGCTCTCGCGCAGTCCGCACCTGACGACGGGAGATCTCCTGCGCGCGCTGGTGCGAGACACCCGCCATGCAGGGGCCGCCTGCGCCACGCTGGGGCTCACGCCCGAGCGGGTGGAGCCTCCACTGGAGGAGTTGGCGGTGACGCCCGAGCCGCTCGTGCTCCAAGGCCCCACGGAGCTATCGGGGCCGCTGGCCGCGGTGATCCTCCACGTGCAGGACGAGGGGAACCTGCTGGGCGTGCAGAGCTCGGGCTCGCTGCTGCTCGCGCTGCTGCCGGACCGGCAGGATGCGGTGGCTGGGTCCACGGATCCACTGGACTCGCCGGGACACGGCGAGCTGGCGCTGGAGATGCTGGGCATCCATCGGCTGCGCCTGCGCGCGGCGGTGCTGGAGGCGATTGCCAAGAGCCACCCAGACACGCGGGACTGGGACACTCGGGCCGAGAACTTCCTGCGCTTGAGCCGCTTCCACATGGCCTACCCGTACCCGGGAGAGACGGAGCCCCCCTCCGCGCTCTCCGAGGCGGACGAGGAGGCCGCGCGCCTGCCGGCCATCGCGGCGCACTACCTGCACGCCTCGCCCGAGGATCTGAAGTGGCTGGACAATGCGCTCTATGACGAGCGGAAGAAGTGGTTCGTGGTCCGGCTCGTGCGGCTGACGGAGAGCGTGCCGCCCGCGCTGCTCGAGCCGCTGATCTGCGCCGCCATCAACGAGCAGGACCCGAGCCGCAACCGGCACTTCGTGGACGCGGCGGTGCGAGGCGTAGGTCTGGCGCCCGTGCACGAGAGGCTGCTCTGGTACATGCGCAACGGGGTGGACGCCGAGAAGTCCGGCGCGATGCGGGCGCTCTACTGGTGTCCTCCGCCGGATGTGGACTCGGTGAAGGAGACGGCGCGAGGGATGCTGGATGCGTTCCAGCGGGAGACGGACCTGGACGTGCGGCGCACGGCGCTCTCGAGGCTGGCGCTGATCGACTGGAGGGCCATGGATCAGGGGCTGCGCACCCGGCTGGCCGAGGTGCTCCACGTCGCGGCGAGCCACCCGGACGTCTACATCCGCCACCGGGCGGACGCGATCCGGGTCGAGCTGCGCGGCGTCCTCTCGTAGCGCGGGCTCCAGGGAACGCGCGGCGCGAACTTCAGCGGATGAGCTCCGGAGCCAGCACCCCTTCGAACTCCAGGAGCCACTGCTTGGTGGGGAGCCCTCCGCCGAACCCCGTAAGGCTCCCGTTGGTGCCGATGACACGGTGGCACGGCACGATGAGCGGAATGGGATTGCGCCCATTGGCCAGCCCCACCGCGCGCACCGCCTTCGGCCGGCCGATTTCGCTCGCGACGCGCGCATAGCTGACCGTCTGGCCGAACGGGATGCGGCTCACGCTACCCCACACCTGCCGTTGGAACTCGGTTCCGCTCGCCGCGAGCGTCAAATCTCCGAACGTCGTCCGCTCGCCCCCGAAGTACTCCTGGAGCGCCGTGCAGGCCTGCTCCAGGTGGGCCCGAGCGGGCGCGGTTCCCCGGGCCTTCGGCAGCTCCATCTCGTCGCAGGAGAAGAGCACGGCGACGAGCCCTTCCCCACTCGCCGCGAGCCTCAGCTCTCCAATCGGAGTCTTGAGGTGCGTCGTGGCGAGATCCTCCGTCATGTGAATGGCCATGAGTGAATCCTCCAAGTTCAGGCCGCCGCGCTCGAAACGCGGTCGAGCATCGGCTCCGTCCACAGCAACAGCGCTGCGTAGCCCCGCCACGGACGCCACGCCTCCGCCATCCGTTCGAGCGCTCGCGGCTCGATGGGCGCTCCCCCTCCCGCGGCCTTGCGCAGGCCCAGGTCCGCCGCCGGAAACGCATCGGGCTCACCGAGTGCACGCAGCGCCACATAATGCGCCGTCCACTCGCCAATGCCCGGAAGCGTGACGAGCCGCGCCACACTGTCTTCGAGGCTCAAGCCCGGCTTCAAATCGCACGCTCCCGACGCGCAGGCCGCGGCCAGGCTCTTCAGCGCATGGATACGCCCGCCAGTGAGCCCGATCCCCGACAGCTCCGCCCGAGCCAGCTCCTCGGGGGTTGGAAAGAAGTGGGTGAGTCCCTCCCGCCCAGCGGCAACCGGCACTCCGCAGCGCTGCACCAGCCGCTCCGCCAGCGTCGTGGCGCCCTTCACGGAGACCTGCTGCCCCAGCACGGCACGGACCGCCAGCTCGAAGGGCTCGAACGTGCCAGGAATGCGCAGGCCCCGAGCACGCTCAAGGCGAGGCCCGAGCACCGGATCGTCTCCGAGCGCCACGGCAATCGCCGCGGGATCCGCGCTGAGATCAAACAGTCTGCGCAGGCGCGCCACGATCTGCCGCACGGGGGCAGCTCCCGAGCCGTCGATCCGCACCGAGAGCGAGCGCAGCTCTGGCGCGTGCGACACCTCGATGATTCCAGTGCTGCCGCCCAACCGATAGGTGCGGCGGTAGGTCTCGGCCTCGACCTTCTCTACACCGGGAATCGCTCGTCCGCTCAGGTAGGCCAGCACCCGCTCCCAATCGAACGGTGGGCGATACCCGAGCCGCAACGAGATGGCCGCCGACGCCCGCGCGTCCGGGCCCTTCGAGGGGCGGCGCAAGGAACTTGGGCTGCGACCGTAGGCAGTCCGCACGGCGTCGTTGAACCGGCGCAGGCTCTGGAAGCCCGCCGCGCTCGCCACTTCGCTCAGCGGCAGCGACGTCTCCGTGATGAGCTGTTTCGCAGCCAGCAGGCGCCGGCTGCTGGCAACCGCATGCGGACTCGCGCCCAGGTGCCGCACGAACAGGCGGTGGAGCTGCCGCACGCCAATGCCAAGCTGCGCGGCGAGCGACTCGACCGAACCCTCGTCCAGCGCCCCCTCGTCAATCAGCCGCAGCGCCCGCGCGACGCTCGCCTCGGTTCCGGCCCAGGCGGGCGTGTCTGGCGCCGTCTCCGGGCGGCAACGCAGGCAGGAGCGATACCCCAACTCTTGGGCCGCGGCGGCGCTCGGGACGAAGATGCAGTTCTCCTTCTTCGGCGTCCGCGCGGGGCAGATGGGCCGGCAATAGATTCCAGTCGTCTTCACGCAGACGAAGAACCGCCCGTCAAACCGCGCGTCCCGTCCCGAGAGCGCCCGGTAGCAGAGGTCCTGCTCGAGAAGTTCCTCGGTGGCCATGGCGTACAATTAGGGCAGGACTGAGCCGGGCGCTCGCCAGAATCGGACGTGACCGAAAGACTCAGGACAGGTCCGAGAGCCGCTCCTCAATCTCCTCGGCGAGGCTCGGATGCCCCTGGGCCAGCGCCAGCTCCCGCGCCCGGGTGAGCACCTCGCGCGCCTTGTCCACCTGCCCTGCCCCAACATAGGCATCCCCGAGCGACACGATGGCCGCCGCGTAGGTGGGGTCCAACCGGGCAGCCTCCTCCAGGCTCTTGGCGGCCTCCGCATACTGCCGGCGCTCCAGGTACGCCTTGCCGAGCGAGAAGTGGGCCATGGGCGAGTCGGGGAACTCGGCCGCCATCTGCTTGAACTGCTCCAACCGGGCATCGCTCATGCGCCTCTGATAGAGGAGAGTCATGACGGTTGCCAAGGAAGACGTGCGCCCCCTCGCCGAGAACGCCCGGACCGCCTCCCGAGCGCTCGCCATCGCCCCCACGCGCCAGAAGGATGACGCGCTGCGAAGCATGGCCCGCCACCTGCGCGCGGCCGCTCCCGCCATCCTCGCCGCCAACGCCGAGGACGTGTCGGCCGCCCGCTCGGCGGGCAAGAACGCGGCCTTCGTGGACCGGCTCCTGCTGGATGCCCAGCGCCTGGAGTCCATGGCTCGCGCCGTGGAGTCCGTGGCGGACCTGAAGGATCCGGTGGGCGAGGAGACCGAGCACTGGAAGCGCCCCAACGGGCTGCAGGTGCGCAAGGTGCGCCTGCCGCTGGGCGTGGTGCTGATGATCTACGAGTCCCGCCCCAACGTGACGAGCGACGCGGCGGCCCTGTGCCTCAAGAGCGGCAACGCGGTGCTGCTGCGCGGAGGCAGCGAGTCGGCGCGCTCCAACCAGGCCATCGCCCAGGCGCTCCGGGCGGGGCTCGTGGAGGCGGGGCTGCCCGAGCACAGCATCCAGGTGGTGCCCGCCGGCGAGCGGGAGTCCCTGCTGGAGCTGCTGAAGCTGGAGGGGCTCATCGACTTGTGCATCCCCCGAGGCGGCGAGGGGCTCATCCACTTCGTGACGGAGAACGCGCGCATTCCGGTGGTGAAGCACTACAAGGGCGTCTGCCACGTGTACGTGCACGAGGCGGCGGACCTGGACATGGCCGCGCGCATCACCGTGAACGCCAAGGCCAGCCGCCCCGGCGTCTGCAACGCCGCCGAGTGTCTGCTGGTGGACCGCGCCGTGGCCGAGCGCTTCCTGCCCACGGTGGGGCGTGCGCTGGTGGACAAACAGGTGGAGCTGCGCGGCTGTCCCACGACGGTGGCGGTGCTCTCCCGCGCCGGGGTGCCGGTGAAGCCCGCCGCCGAGGACGACTACGGGCGCGAGTACCTGGACCTCATCCTCGCGGTGCGAGTGGTGAAGGACCTGGACGCGGCGCTGGCGCACATCGCCCGTTACGGCAGTGAACACACGGAGGCCATCGTCACCGGGGACGAGGAGGTGGCGGCCCGCTTCACCCGGGAGGTGACGGCCAGCGGGGTGATGTGGAACGCCTCCACGCGCTTCAACGATGGGGGCGAGCTGGGGCTGGGGGCGGAGATTGGAATCTCGACGACCCGGCTGCACGCCTACGGCCCCATGGGTTTACGAGAATTGACGAGTCAAAAGTACGTCGTCCACGGGCGCGGTCAGGTGCGCTAGGGTGGCTCCCCACACATGGCACTGAAGAAGAAGACGAGTTCCTCGAAGGCGAAGAGCAGCGCGAAGAAGGCTCCGGCGGCCCGCGGCAAGAAGACGCCGGCCAAGAAGCTGCCCGCGCGCAAGCGGCTGGCCCCCACGAAGAAGAAGAAGCTGTTGCCCGCGGCGCCGCCCACCCCCGAGGCCCCTCCAGAGAATCCTCGCGCGAAGGCGCTGTCGCACAAGATTGCCCAGGTCCTGCTCGACAAGAAGGCCTCGGACGTGCTCGTGCTGGACGTGCGCGGCATGTCCTCGTACGCGGACTACATCGTCCTGGCCTCGGCCGAGAGCGATCGCCAGGTGAGCGCCCTGGCGGAGAACGTGCACATCAAGGTGAAGTCCGAGGATGGGCTGCACCCCTCGGGCACCGAGGGCACCGAGACGGGCCAGTGGGTGCTGCTGGACTACGGCGAGGTGGTGGCGCACCTGTTCCTGAACGACGTGCGCGCCTTCTATGATCTCGAGGGCCTGTGGGCCGACGCGCCTCGGGAGAAGCTTTCCTGAAGGTCCGCCTCCTCTCGATAGGAAAGGATCGCTCGGGGCTGTTCGAGCCGGGCGTCCAGGAGTACGCCTCGCGGCTGGGGCACTACACGCGCTTCGAGCTGGTGGAGTTGCCCGAGGCGAGCGGCAAGAAGCTCAAGCCCGGAGACGCCAAGGCCGCCGAGGCCGAGGCCATCCTCGGCCGCCTCAAGCCCCAGGACTGGCTGGTGGCGATGGACGAGCGGGGCAAGCAGCTGGACTCGGTGGAGCTCAGCCGCTACCTCGCCAAGGCGCAGACCGGGGCGAAGGACTTGCTCTTCGTCATCGGCGGGGACGAGGGGCTGGACGAGAAGGTCCGCGACGCGGCGCACCTGACGCTCTCGCTCTCACGGATGACGCTGCCGCACCGGCTGGCGAGGCTGGTGCTGATCGAACAGCTCTACCGCGCCTTCACCATCCTCAAGGGTGAGCCGTACCACAAGTGACGCGGGGCGTCGGAGCGTCAGGCGTGCTTTGGGCGGGGCGTCCTGCGCGCCCATGATGATCTCGCCTACCCCGAATGGCCCGAGTGCCCGAGTCCGAATCATCGCCTCCTCGCAGTCCTGGGTCGAAGGCGAGGCCGTCCGCCAGCTTGAAGCAGTGGCTCGATTTCCCGGCATGCGGCTCGCGGTGGGGCTGCCGGATCTCCATCCTGGCAAGGGAGCACCGGTGGGCGCCGCGCTCGCCTCCGAGGGCTTCCTCTATCCCTTCCTGGTCGGCAACGACATCGGCTGTGGCATGGGGCTGTGGGACGTGGACCTGCCAACGCGCAAGGCGAAGCCGGAGCGGTGGGCGGCGAGGCTGGATCTGGACGGACCGTGGGAGGGCGACGCGACGGCCTTCCTCGAGGAGCAAGGCGTCCCCCCTTCGGGCTTCGAGCTGGCGCTGGGCACGGTGGGCGGAGGCAACCACTTCGCGGAGGTGCAGCGGGTGGAGCAGGTGCACGACGCGGAGATCTTCGCGTCACTGAAGCTGAGGGAGGACCGGCTGCTGTTGCTCGTCCACTCCGGCTCCCGCGGGTTGGGCGAGGCGACGCTCCGGGCCCATGTGGATCGACACGGAGCCGATGGGCTGGCGGAGGACTCGAGCGAGGCGAAGGCGTACCTGAGGCGGCACGACCACGCGGTGGCCTGGGGCCGCGCCAACCGAGCCCTCATCGCCCAGAGGATGCTGGACGGCATCGGCGCCAGCGGCCGGCGAGTCCTGGACGTCTGCCACAACAGCGTCACCTCGCGAGACGTGGACGGTTGTACCTGCTGGCTGCATCGCAAGGGCGCGGCGCCCTCGGACCAGGGGCCCGTGGTGATTCCGGGCAGCCGCGGCGCGCTGAGCTATCTGGTCCTTCCGGTGGGAGAGGGCTCCGCGAGCGCGCACAGCCTGGCGCACGGCGCGGGCCGCAAGTGGAACCGCACCGCCGCTCGTGAGCGGATGCGCGAGCGCTTCAGCGCCGAGTCCCTCACCCGTACTTCGTTCAAGAGCCACGTCATCTGCGAGGACCGCGATCTCCTCTTCGAGGAGGCACCGCCCGCGTACAAGGCCATCGACCGCGTGGTGACGGATCTGGTGGAGGCGGGGCTCGTGCGAGTGGTGGCCACGCTGGCCCCGGTGCTCACCTACAAGACGCGCGGAGGCGCGCACCTGAAACCGTCACGCGAGTGAACGCCGCTTCTCCCTGAGTGGAATGTGGCCTGGAGGACATCGCCGGTACCGTCGTTTCCGTACCTGGAAAGGATGTCCTGATGCCCCCGTCACTGGGTGGAACCCCGCCAGCTGCCATGGAGCCCTTCATCGGATGGGCCATGCCTGCGCGGATGCGATTCGCGGCAGCGCTCGGCGGTTTGTTCCTGTGTATGGCCTGCCGTACCGAGCCACCTGATGATGAGGTGCCCGAGACCTCGACGGCTCGCTCGCGCCTGACGCAGCTCTCTGAACGCGCGACGCTGTCCTGGCTCGCGCAACCCGACGTGCGCTTCTCGCGCAGTGGCACTCGCATCCTTGTTGATGCGCCCCACGAGGATGCGCCGCGCGCCAGGCTCGAGCTGCCCGTGAACGCCACCGGCTTCACGAGCCTCACCGAGGAGGCCTCGGGGATGACGATTCGCCAGCGCCTCGAGCACGCTCAGCTGGTCACCGCGGAGTCAGCGAAGGGGCTGCTCTTCTTCCGAGGCGCCCTCCAGGGCTTCGATTTCTTCCAGCGGCCCTCCGCCGATCAAGTCGAGGACTTCATCTCCTTCCCCACACGCCCCGAGCAGCCTCGCGTCTCGTACGAGGTGGAGCTGGCGCAAGGCGTGTCGGGGTTGCGGCTGGTGTCGGGAGTCCTGGAATTCATGGATGCCAGCGGAGCCCCGCGACTGCGAGTCGGCCCCGCGCACCTTCTCGGCGCGGACAGCCAATGGCACGACGTGCGCGTGGAACTTGAGGGGTGCGCCGCCGACCGGAATCCCGCCACGCCATGGGGCCGACCCGTCACTGCGCCGGGGAATTCCCACTGCCGCGTTGTCTTTGACTGGGACGACACTCAAGCGCTCTATCCCGCCGTCTTCGATCCGACTTGGACTATCACCGTGGGAAACATGGTGTCGCCCCGCGCGATGGCTCAGGCAGTGCTCCTTAATAACGGGCGCATCCTGATGGCCGGCGGCATCTCCACCTACAGCCCACTTACCGTTCTCAACAGTGCCGAACTCTATGATGAGATGACGGGCACTTGGTCTCCCACTGGCTCAATGACATGGCCGCGTGCCGACTTTGGCATGATCTTCACCACCAGAAGCTCCCCGCGGGCGGTAGCTGTGGGAGGGTACGGTTCAGCGGCCGGGCTGACACTGGAGTGGTACGACCCCACCACCGGGGCCTGGAGTCCGACAAAACAACTGCCGTTGGCCATAGAATTTCCAGGCGTCGTCACGCTTCCCGACGGCAACGTCGCCATCATCGGGGGGCAGTACAATAACGGTACCTGCATCGACCGCCTCACGGCCGCCGAACTCTACGACCCGCAGGCAAACACCGTCCGACTGATGCCTACGGCCATGTCCACAGGCCGCGTGCAGCATGCTACCACCCTGTTGCCCGATGGCCGTGTGTTGGTCACTGGAGGTCTTGGAACGTGCTGCAATGGCCCCTGCGTGGGCGAATTGAGCAGCACTGAGATCCTCAACACTGATCTCACCTGGAGCCGGGGCCCCGACATGCAGAGAACTCGCTCGTCCCACTCGAGCATCTTACTTGCAGGGGGCACCCGCGTACTCGTCGCTGGGAGCACTTCAACGACCCAGAGCGAGGTGTATGACATCCCCTCCAACTCCTGGTCAGCCTTCCGCGAGATGGGTGCCCCAAGAACTCTTTGGGATACCCACATGACTCTCATCAGCAATAGCCGCGTCATGCTCGCTGGCGGTGCGTTCACTACCGCTAGCGGTGATGTGTCCACCAACCTCACGCTCATCTATGATCCGGTGACAAATATTTGGTCAACCGACAATCCGCTCAACGTGGCTCGGCGAGGCCATGTCCAGGTGAGGACAGCGCTCGGCCGCACGTTGGTGGCAGGGGGCGGCGACTCGTCGGTCACCGTGCTCAACACCTCTGAAATCCACGACGCGCTCCCCAATGGGGCTGCTTGCACGGGCAATGGGCTGTGCGCCTCGAAGCTCTGCGTCGATGGCGTCTGCTGCAATACCGCCTGCGACAAAGCCTGCGATGCCTGCAATCTGCCGTCCGCTCCTGGCACGTGTACCACCGTGCCCGTCAGCACTCCGGGCAATCCCGCGTGCCAGAACCACCTGGTGTGCAGTGGCACGTCCGCGGACTGTCCTACAGTCTGTGCCAGCGATGCCTGGTGCGAGAGTGGCTACTACTGCCTCAGCGGAACCTGCCAACTGAAGAAGCCCAATGGGCAGACCTGCGGCGGCGCCAACCAGTGCCAATCCGCCTTCTGCGTGGATGGCGTCTGCTGCAATTCCGCCTGCTCCGGTGCCTGTGATGCCTGCAACCTGACCACCCCTGGCACCTGCACCAACATGTCCCTTGGCTCGCCAGGCAATCCCGTGTGCCCCAATCACTTCGTGTGCAGTGGCACATCCGCGGACTGTCCCACGCTCTGTGCCAACGACACCACCTGCGAGAGCGGCTACTACTGCCTCAGCGGCGCCTGTCTGCTCAAGAACCCCAATGGGCACTCCTGCGACGGAGCCAACCAGTGCCAGTCCAACTTCTGCGTCGATGGCGTGTGCTGCAACAGCGCCTGCGCTGGCGCGTGCGACGCCTGCAACCTCTCGAACTCCTCGGGCACGTGTACCCCGCTGCCCCTAGGCACTCCTGGGATGCCTACGTGCCCCAATCACTTCGTATGCAACGGCACTGGCACCAGCTGCCCACCCGTCTGCACCAGTGACTTGATGTGTGAGAGCGGCTACTACTGCCTCAACGGCGCCTGTCGGACCAAGAACCCCAATGGGCAGCCGTGCGACGCGACCAATCAGTGCCAGTCGGGCTTCTGCGTCGATGGCGTGTGCTGCAACAGCGCGTGCGGTAATGCATGCGACGCCTGCAACCTCGGCGTCAGTGTCGGCACTTGCAGCAATGTGCCAGCCGGTACCCCGGAGGAGGTCTGCGGTGCGTACCTCTGCAGCGGACTCAGCCCGAGCTGCCCGCCAGCGTGCACCACCAACCAGCAGTGCCGGGCGCCCGCATTGTGTATCAACGACAAGTGCCAGGAGCCGCAGCCCCCAGGTCAACCCTGCACTGAGGCCAGTCAGTGCCAGTCGGGCTTCTGCGCCGACGGCGTGTGCTGCAACACCCGGTGCGACGGCAGTTGCGAGTCGTGCGGCGTGTCGGGCTCGCTCGGCACCTGCAAGGCGCTGGCACAAGGGACGCCGGGCGAGCCCGTCTGCGCGCCCTACGTCTGCGACGGCTCAGGAGGCGCCTGTCCCACGCATTGCACGGCGGACAATCAATGCGCGGCCGGAGCTTTCTGTGAGCATGGCACGTGCAGCACGGACGCCCGCGGGCATATCGGCTGGGCCTGCGGCTGTGGCTCGGCCCCCGAGGGCTCCGCCTTCTTCGCCCTGATCCTGCTGGGGCTGCTCGCCCTGCGCCGCTCGGAGGTGCGCCCGTGAAGAACCTCTCTCCAAGCGGAGTCCTCGCGCTCACGCTGGGCCTCACATCCCCCGCCTTCGCGCAAGACCCAGCGGCCGAGCCAATAGCCCCAGCCTCACGGCTCGAGCCAGAAGTCTCGGTCTCGAAGCCCAAGCCGCCCCCCAGCGCGGAGCTGCCGAACTTCCACCTGGGAGTCGCCGGCGTGCTGGATGGGGTGGCGCGGCGCGCGGGAGCGGAGCTGAGCGCGACGTACGACGTCTCCCGGAACGTGGACCTGGGCCTGGGCGTGTCGTTGGGCGAGTCCATGGGCCTGCTGACGCTGGCGCAGTTCCACCTCCTATCGCCCCACGAGGCGCTCTTCCGGCCCTTCGTGCAACTGCGCGGCGAGTTCCACCCGTCCTCGGGCGGCTATGGAGGAGGCGCGTGGGCCGGCGCGGAGCTGGAGCTCGGCATGGGCCGGCTCAAGGCAGGCCCGGCGGTGGTCGTCTTCGCTCCGCGGGCCGGCTATCACTCGTATGCCGTGTTGGGCATCGCGGGGTTCGAGTTCGATCTGCCAAGTCCCTGGAAGCCCCACCCCTGAGGAGACTCAGCGCCGTGTCAGTGGCCCGCGGGCGTGAAGGTCTCGACCCGCTCGCTTTGGATGTCGAAGTTCTTCGGGTCTGCGTCGGGCTCCTGCAACTCCACCTGGGAGCTCGTCACGGTGCGCTGGCGGTGGGGCACGAGCGTCTCCGGCTCGGCGATGAACTCCAGCGTGCTGTCGAGCCGTAGCTTCGTCACCTTCAGCTCAGGAAGCGCCTGATCCTCGAGGCCCATGTTCGCCTTCATGACGGCCTTCACCTTACCCAGCAGCTGGTCCGTCGCCTGCGCCAGCCCCGCCTGATCGATCGAGGACTCCAGCACCAGCCGCACGCAGCGCTTCTCCTTCGCGCCCTCGGTGCAGGGTACGTGCTCCTTCAGGGACACGTGCTCCACGGTGGCCACGTTGCTCCCAAAGAGCGGCACCGTCGTCTGGCCCTTCCGCTCGACGGCCTCTCCCGGCTTCAAGACGAGCCCGTTCCACTTCCCCACCAGCACCTCCCACCGCAACCGCGTCGCCTGCTCCAGCGCGTCACGCACCAGCTTGGTGATCTGCGCCTGCTGCTCCTGGGGGAGGCCCTGGCTCTCGGCCTCCTGGGCCATCTGCTGGACGACCTGATCGATGCCCTCGATGCGACGCAGCTCTCCCTGGGGCCCCAGCACCATCGCGGGCGTCGGCGGTGGCGGTCCCTCCTCGGGAGTGGCCGCGGGAGCCGTCGGCTTCATCTCCTCGGTGATCAGCTTCCGCTCCTCGCCCTTCCCTTCCAGCCGAAGCTGGTAGCTCAGCTCCGAGTGCTCCGGAGCCTGCTCGCTCTGGGTCGTCGTGTCGGTGGAGGACACCTGCACCGTGAGCCCCTCCGGCCACGCGAAGCGCAGCGGCACGGCATCACCGGCAGCGGCCGTCCCGCCCGCGCCTGAAGAGGTCGCGCAGCGGGTGAGGAGCCCGGCGAGCGCCAAGGTAGAGACGGCACGGAAGAAGCGAGACATGGAGGCTCCAGCCAGCGGAGAGAGCACAGCGGTGGGAATTCGCTCGAGACAGGCGGGCTCTTATCACCGAGCCCCAGGCTCCGCCCGGGATCGCTGCATCAGGCTTCGTCTCCTCTTCCCAATGAGGGGGAAGCCTCGCCGTCCACCGGACGACCACGCGGCCGAGGCCCCGCACTTTTCCCTCCTCCTCGGCGTCTAACTGGTTAGCTTTCTGCCCATGAAACCAGCGCACAAGGTCCTGCTCTGCATCCTGGATGGTTGGGGCATCCGCAAGGAGCGCGAGGACAACGCGATCCTCATCGCCGGCACCCCCAACCTCGACAAGATCTCCAACGGCTACCCCTTCACCGAGCTACAGACCTCCGGCCTGGCCGTGGGCCTGCCGGAGGGGCAGATGGGCAACTCCGAGGTCGGCCACACCAACATCGGCGCCGGCCGGATCGTCTACCAG
The DNA here is from genome assembly GCF_045802625.1 of Hyalangium sp. Classification (NCBI taxonomy): domain Bacteria; kingdom Pseudomonadati; phylum Myxococcota; class Myxococcia; order Myxococcales; family Archangiaceae; genus Hyalangium; species Hyalangium sp. Next base: position 84,129 of record NZ_JBJMQP010000135.1, read on the forward strand.
GATCTGGTGCGCATCAACCGGGCCTGCGAGTCCGGAGAGCTGGGCAACAACCCCGTCATCCGCGCGGCCATGGACAAGGCCAAGGCGGACGGCAAGGCGTTCCACCTGCTGGGGCTGGTGTCTCCGGGCGGCGTGCACTCGTCCATGGAGCACCTCTACTGCCTGCTGAGAGCGGCGAGAGATCGCGGCCTGCCCCAGGTCTACATCCACGCCTTCCTCGACGGGCGAGACACTCCGCCCCAGAGCGGCCTGGGCTACGTGGAGGAGCTGGAGCGCTTCCTCCAGGAGACCCGCGCCGCGCGCATCGCCACCGTGGGCGGGCGCTACTACGGCATGGACCGGGACAAGCGGTGGGATCGCGTCAAGCTCGCCTATGACTGCCTGGTGTTGGGCCAGGGCCCCAAGGCCCCCGACGCGCTGTCCGCCATCCGCGCCTCGTACGCGGAGAAGGTGACCGACGAGTTCGTCCACCCCACCGTCATCACCCACGGCGATGGGACTCCCGTGGGCCGCATCCGCGACGGGGACGTGGTGATGTTCTTCAACTTCCGCGCGGACCGGGCCCGCGAGATGACGCGTGCGCTGGCCTACCCGGACTTCAAGGAGTTCGATCGGGGCGGGCTCGTGCTCGGGCGCTACCTGTGCATGACCCAGTACGACGAGACGTTTGATCTGCCGGTGGCCTACGGGCCGGAGCAGCCGCAGGAGATCTTCCCGCAGCTGCTGGCCGAGCAGGGCCTCAAGCAGTTCCGCACCGCGGAGACCGAGAAGTACGCGCACGTGACGTTCTTCTTCAACGGCGGCCGCGAGGTGGTGTTCCCCGGCGAGGAGCGGTACATGGTGCCCTCGCCGCGCGACGTGAAGACGTACGACTTGAAGCCGGAGATGGCAGCGCGCGAGGTGACGGCCGAGCTGGTCAAGCGCATCGACTCGGGCAAGTACGACTTCGCGCTGGTGAACCTCGCCAACCCGGACATGGTGGGCCACAGCGGCAAGCTGGACGCGGCCATCCAGGCGGTAAAGGCGGTGGACGAGTGCCTGGGGCATCTGGGCGCCGCGTGCCAGCGCAACGGCTGGGTGCTGGCCATCTCCGCCGACCACGGCAACTGCGAGCTGATGAAGGACCCCATCACCGGCGAGCCGCATACCGCGCACACGCTCAACCCGGTGCCCTTCTATTTGATCCACCCGGACTTCCGAGGCCAGAAGCTGCGCCCCGGAGTGCTGGCGGACATCGCCCCCACGCTCTGCAAGGTGATGGGGCTGGCGCAGCCCAAGGAGATGAACCGCCAGGGCCTGCTCTGAGTCCGGACCGAGGCGGCGAGGCCTACTGCAGCAGCCCGGAGCCTTGATCCACCTGGAGCACCTGCCGCCACACGTCGAGCTTCTCCGGGGAGGACAGCGGGAGCTGCTCTCCGGAGAACTCCACCCGGTAGCCCGCGTTGATGCCGGTGAGCTTGTCCTGCACGCCATCGGCCTTCAGGACGCCGCCGTGGAGGTAGTGGTTCTCCTGAAGGATGATGCCCGGGTGGAAGGAGTCTCGCCCCAACCGGAGCAAGAGCGGCTGCGAGCCCCCCTGCAGGGCGTTGTTCCTCACCGTGAGCCCGGTGACGAGCTGGCCATCCGCGGCCAGCATCAGCCCGTAGCTGGCGGTGCCGACGATGCGGTTGTCCGCCACCACCACGTTCTTGGCGCTGGCGATGCGGATGCCCTGGCCGTTGCCCTCGGGGAAGTTGCGGATGTCCTCGATGACGTTGGCCTCCACCCACAGGTTCTCGGCGGGCGTGTCCACCACGGAGACGCCTCGGCCCGCGCGCAGGATGGTGTTGCCCTGGATGGCGACGCCCTGCGCGGCATCGTGGATGACCACCGCCTCGCCCGCCGAAGAGCCCGGCGCGCGCACAGAGGTGTTGGGGAAGTCGGAGAGGACGTTGTAGCGCACGGTGATGTTGCGGCACCGCTTGATGTCCACGCCGTTCTCTCCCTCCTCGTGGAGCTTGTTGTCCTCGATGAGCACGGTGTCCGCGGGAGCAGAACCCTCCTGGCACTGAATCGAGTCGCCCGAGTTGTGATGGATGTCGTTGTCCCGGAGGATGATGTTCCGCGACGGGCCCACCACCGCCACGCCGTGCGAGTCCTCTCCGGAGCGGATGAAGTGGTGGATGGTGTTGTTCTGGAGGGTGATGTCCTGGCCACCCTCCACGAGCACTCCCGCGCCGCCTGTTCCGCCGTGCAGCTCGCTGTCGGCCAGGGCGGCGTGGCTGGAGCCGGTCTCGAAGGCGATGGCGATCATCGGAGCGCCGTCGACGTCGAGCTCCAGGTTCTCCACGCGCCAGCGCCCTTGCACGTGGACGAGCGTGCTCCGGGTCCTGTCACCTGGGACGAGCCTGGGGCGCGGAGAGCCCTCGCCGCGCAGGAGGATGGCATCGGCGCTGGTGCCTCGGGAGCTCAGCAGGAGTTGCTCGGCGTACACCCCGGGCAGCACCCGGATGGCATCCCCGGGGCTGGCGAGCGCCACGGCTCGGCTGATGGTGCGCAGCGGTGAATCGAGTGTGCCCTTCCCACCATCCGAACCCTTCGGACTCACGTACCAGCTCTTGCCGGTGGGCTCCGGAGGCGCGGGCGCCTCTTGAGGGCTCTGCGCCTCGGGTGGGAGCTCCACTCGTGGAGGGAGCTGCACGCCGGAGTGCCACACCTCCGTCTGAGTCGCTGGCTCACATGCGTTCAGCAGCAAGCACGTGAGCACTCCGCATGCGCTGCTGAGGCCTGACCGACCACTCGCCCATCGCCTCACCGTGTGCCCCCTTCCCCACCTGCCGTGCCGCGGCGCCCAAGTTCGCCACGAGCCAGGCCGGCATCAAGGTGAACCCCAGGGCCACAGCAAGCTCGCTGCCCATACCCATGGGTACACCCGCCACGGGGCTCCCACCCAGCCAGCAGCGTCCACAAGGCACGAGGGTTCATCCACGAACTGAGACGGTGCGACCGCCAGGCCTCCGTGTCCGGTCCGCTGTCGCAAGCTCGGGATGGACCCGGGAGGGCACTGGCCCGTGAAATGCTTCACCGGCCCGCCATGCCTTCCTCAAGCGCTTCGTTCTTCCGCGGGCTGCTGGAGCTGCTCTACCCGCCCGCGTGCCTCGCCTGCGCGCAGGTGCTGCCCGTGCGCGCCTTCTTCTGTGAGACGTGCGACACCGCCGTGGAGCGCGTCCCTCCCGCCTGCTGCCGCACCTGCGCCGAGCCCGGACGTTTTCCCTCCGGCGAGTGCCCCCGGTGCCAGCTCCACCCGCCTCCCTTCGCTCGCGCCTGGGCGCCCTTCGCTCACGAAGGCCCCGTGTCCCGCGCCATCCACCGCTTCAAGTATGAGGATCACCCCGAGCTGGCGGAGCCTCTCGGTGAGCTGCTCGCCCACGAGGCCCGCGCCTTCCTCCGCCATGCCCCCGCGCTGCTCGTCGCGCTCCCGCTGCACTCCCGCCGCTTCCGCGAGCGCCAGTATGATCAGACCCAGTTGCTGGCCGGAGCGCTCGCGAAGACCACCGGCTCCCGGGCCCCCGTGGGCCTGCTCTCCCGGACTCGCGAGACCCAGCGCCAGGTGGGCCTCTCCGAAGCCGAGCGCGCCCGCAACGTCTCCGAGGCCTTCATCGCCTCGCCCTCCGTCGCCGGCCAGTCCCTGCTCCTCATTGATGATGTCTTCACCACCGGCGCCACCACCCGCGCCGCCGCCACCGCCCTGCGCGACGCCGGCGCCGCTCACATCGAGGTGCTCACCATCGCTCGCGCCTACAGCCTCGGCTCCTGAGGCCCGGCCTGTCCCATGGCCTCACCTCCCCACGCCGGCAGCTCACGGGTGAACTACCTCTGCCCACCTCAGAGAGCTGACACCTGACGTGTGGAGTGCACGGGGCGGGTGTGGCCTGTGAGTTTTACTTGTTTCCTGAGATTCCATGGAGTATACATTTTCACAGCCTCACTGTTCTGAGGTCGGTCATCATCCCCCCCACTCCGCAGAGGTGACCTTTATGGCACTGGCGCTGGTTCCGGGACAGGCAGAGCGGTACTCCACCTTCATGCTGGGAGGGGAGCACTACGCCGTTCCCGAGAGTTGTGTCCACGAGGTCCTCCGGGACGTGGCCGTCACCCATGTGGCCGCCGCTCCTCGCTTCATGCGCGGGGCCATTGCCGTGGAGGGCAAGCCCGTACCGGTGGTGGATCTCGGCTCGCGGCTGGGGCAGGCGTTCCGCTCCACCGCCGCGCGCACCGTCATCTTCATCGTGGAAGTCCAGCGCGACGGCCAGCCCATGCTCCTGGGCCTGACGGCTGACGCGGTGGGCCAGCAGGTGCACCTGGGCGCGCGGGATGTGGTAGCGGCGCCCTCCTTCGGCACCACCAGCCCCATGGACTCCTTCATCGCCGGCATGGGCCGCCATGGAGACGGGCTCGTCCTGCTGCTGGACGTGGACCGCCTCCTGTCTTCCTCCGAGCTGCTCGCGGCCGAGGAGTTCGCCGCCATCGCGGATTTGCCGTCCGAGCCCTCCGGCCCCCGGAACCTCCGGTCCGTCTGAGCCCGCTCGCTCCCCCTCCTTAGAGGCAGGCGCGCTGCCTCACCCTCACGCCCCGGCTGACGCGGCTCCCTCTTGGGGGGAGAAGTGTCCCGGGGCGACTTGTTTTTCACGCTCGGTGGCGTTTTCGGTTGCCTGATCGCCGTCCGAGGCCGCATGCAGGGGAAGGCGCTCCGCTTGGCGCCTGTTCATCGGCGTCACCCCCCACCAGGGGGTCTGCATGGCCCACCCTACCGAAGGACGAGGGATACGACGGATGTCGCGTTTCACAAGGCTCGCCGCAGTCTTCGTGCTCACCTGCCCCCTGCTGGTTCTCGCCAAGCCCGCGGGCCCCACCGAGGCAGCGAACCAATATGCCGCGCAGGCCCTCGAGCTGGCCTCGTCGCCTCGGGGCACCGCCTCCCTCATCCGCCTGCATGGGCTGGAGGATGAGCTGGAGGACATCACCCCGCTGGCCTCCACCTACGCGGAGCTCGCCGGCAAGCGCAACGCCGATCCCGGCACGCGCACCACGGCCACCCTGCTGCTGATGGACGTGGAGCGCAGCCGCGGCCGCATGGTGCACTCCACCGAGCTGGCGCACTCGCTGGGCTTCATCAACGACTTCTACGTCGTGGGCGGCTTCGAGAACGAGGGCAAGAGCGGGTGTGACACCGACTTCGGCCCCGAGGCGGCCACGGTGGATCTCTCCGCGAAGTTCGCCGGCGCCAAGGGCCGCGAGGTGAGCTGGCGCAAGCTGGCCGTGGCCCCGACGGACGGGTACGTGGACCTGGCGGCCGCGGTGCGCCCCAACAAGGAGGCGGTGGCGTACGCGCTGACGTGGCTGGAGGCGCCCGCGGAGACGCAGGTGGCGCTGGGCGTGGGCACCTCGGGCGGCTTCCGGCTGTGGGTGAACGGGCAGCCGGCGGCGAAGGAGGACCACTACAACCTGCCCCGGCCGGACCAGACGCGCGTGGCGGTGAAGCTGCGCAAGGGGCTCAACCGCGTGCTCCTCAAGGTGTGCCAGGAGTCCGGTCCGCTGGGCTTCTACCTGCGCCAGGAGGCCATGGGCCGAGGCACGGCGCGAGTCACCCTGCCGGCCACGCCGCCCGCCCTGGAGAAGGGCCCGGCCCCCTCGCCGCAGCCGCTGCCCACCGTCACCTCGGCGCTGAAGGCGCTGGTGGAGAAGAAGCCGGACGATGCCGCGCTGCGCGGCGACTACGCCCTGGTGCTCTCCTTCTTCCGCGCCTATGACGAGCGCGAGCACACCGCCACGGTGGAGGCCGAGCGCGCGGCCAAGGCGGCTCCGAACGACGCGAGCCTGCAGCTGCTGGCCGCCGCCAACGAGCGCGAGGACCAGAACCTGAAGCACCAGTACCTGGAGGCCGCGCTCAAGGCGGCGCCGGACTCGGCCGAGGCGCGCCTGGAGCTGGCCGAGTACGAGCTGGATCGCAGCCACCCCGACCGGGTGCTCCCGCTGCTGCAGCCCGTGGTGGAGAAGACGCCGGAGCTGGGCTCGGCGTGGGTGACGCTGGCCCGCGCCTACGAGTCGCTGGGGGAGAACGCCCGCGCCCAGGTGATGGTGGAGGACGCGTTCCGCCGCATGCCGCGCATTCCCGGCGTGGTGCGCGCCGCGGCCGCCTCCTCGCGCAAGCTGGAGCGCACCCAGGAGGTGCTGGATCGGCTGCGCGTGGCGCTGGCGCTGCGCTACGACGATGGGCCCAGCCGCCGCGTGCTGGCCTCGCAGCTGGCGGACGTGGGGCAGGTGGAGGCAGCCGCCAAGGAGTACACCGCGCAGCTGGCCCTCAACCCCTTCGACAACGAGTCTCGCGTGCGGCTGGCGGAGCTGCGCGCCTCCAACGGGCAGCTCGACGCGGCGGTGGCCAACTTCGCCGAGGCGCGGGCGCTCTCGCCGGACGAGCCCGAGGTGTACGAGCGCGAGGGCCGGGCGCTGCTGACCGCGGGCCGCAGGGAGCAGGCCATGGCCGCCATGGAGCGCTCGCTGGCGCTGCGGCCGCAGAACCCGTCGCTCAAGGAGGCGGTGCGCACCCTCAAGGGTGAGTCCGGCAACGCCGGCGCGCGCTTCCTGGTGGACGCGGCGCCGTACTTCAAGGAGGCCGACGCCTACCCCAACGAGGACGCCGTCTACCTGGTGGACAGCACCTACGTGCGCGTCCAGAAGAACGGCCTCACCAGCGAGCAGCACCAGCTGGTGGTGAAGGTGCTCAACCAGCGCGGCGTGGAGGACTTCCGGACGCAGCCGGTGGCGTACTCGCCGGATCGCCAGGAGGTGTACATCATGCGCGCCCGCGTCACCAAGCCGGACGGCTCCATCGTGGACAGCTACGGCGACAGCGAGCGCAACATCAACGAGCCGTGGACGGGCATGTACTACGACGCCCGCGCGAAGATGCTGAACTTCCCCGCGCTGGCGCCGGGGGACGTGCTGGAGCTGCAGTACCGGATCGAGGACACCGCGCAGGACAACCTGCTGTCGGACTACTTCGGGCAGGTGGAGAACATCCAGGGCATCTACCCGAAGCTGCTCTTCCAGTTCATGGTGGACATGCCGAAGGAGCGCCCCCTGTACTCCAACTCCGCGAAGCTGGCGGGGGTGAAGGCCACGCAGGAGGAGCTGGACGGCGGGCGCGTCGTCTATCGCTTCGCGGAGAAGAACATCCCCAAGGTGGTGGCCGAGCCGGGCATGCCGGGCTGGGCCGAGGTCGCCGTGCCGCTGCACGTCTCCACGTACAAGACGTGGGAGCAGCTCAGCCACTACTGGTGGGGCCTGGTGAGGGATCAGCTCACGCCCAACGACGAGCTGCGCCGCACCGTGGAGGAGGTGCTGAAGAACGTGGACCGCAAGAATGACAAGGCCGTCATCAGCGCCATCTACAACTTCGTGGTGACGAACACGCGCTACGTGGCGCTGGAGTTCGGCATCCACGGCTACAAGCCCTACCGGGTGGATCAGGTGCTCTCCCGGCGCTTCGGCGACTGCAAGGACAAGGCGAGCCTCATCCACGCCATGCTGAAGCTGGCCGGGGTGGACAGCCGCATGGTGCTCTTGCGCATGCGCAACCTGGGCAACCTCACCGAGGACGTGCCGAGCCTGGCCGCCTTCAACCACGCCATCGTCTACGTGCCCAAGTACCAGCTCTTCCTGGACGGCACGGCCGAGTTCCACAACTCGCACGAGCTGCCCAGCGCGGACCACCGGGCCAACGTCCTCATCGTCGACATGGAGCAGGGCAAGAGCACCTTCATGGTCACCCCCGAGGCCAACGCCGAGGACAACCTCACCAAGCTGAGCATGGACGTGACGCTCAAGCCGGACGGCTCGGCCGAGGTGACGGGGGCCAGCACGGTGACGGGCCAGACGGCGCCCGAGTACCGCCGGGCCTACCGCACCACCGCCACGCGCAAGTCCACCTTCGAGCGCGCCTGGGCGCAGAGCTTCCCGGGCCTCACGGTGAACGAGGTGACGCTCAACGACACCACGCTCCTGGATGATGACGTGCAGGTGGGCTTCAAGATGGCCATCCCCCGCTACTCAGAGGTGCTGCCGGGTGGGGCGCTGCGCTTCCTGCCCTTTGGCACGGGCCGCACCTACCAGCAGGCCTACGCCACGCTGGTGGAGCGCCGGTTTGACTTGGTGCTGCAGGGCCCGTGGATGAACCAGTTCACCCTGCGCTACACGCTGCCCGCCGGCTACACGGTGGCGGAGCTGCCGCCCGTCATGGAGGAGCAGCAGTCCTGGGGCCGGGTGCGGCTCACCTACCGCCAGGAGGGTGACAAGCTCATCGCCGAGGGCGAGGTGGCGATGACCTCGGCCCGCGTCAAGGCGGACGACTACGCGGCGTTCCGGGACTTCCTCGGCCGCGTGGACTCGGCCTTCGGGCGCAAGGTGGTCCTCAAGGGCCCGCCCATGGGGAAGACCGCCGAGCGCTGAGCGCCCCCGCACGCTCCTGTCCCCGGGCAGCAGCGTGCTCATCCCGCACCACCGGGACTGCGGATTCCGCAGCGCGCGCCGGACCCCCCCCCCGCGCGCTGCTGGGAACCCCCGGAAAACACTCGGCTTCATGGCATGAGGGCCCGCTGGAACGCGCATTGCTCTGGGAGAGGGCATCCCGGCCCGGACAGCCGGGCTCCCTCGCTCGGAGCGCCACGCCATGAAGAAGCCTCTCGGCCCCAGTGGCCCCCTGCCCGCCGGGGAAGAAGGCGGAGGGTGGTAGGATGGAGCCCATGCGTCTCGGCGATCCCGTGCGCCTGATGCGGTGGTCACGCTGGGGAATTCTCATCACCGCGCTCCTCATGGGCAGCGGCATGGTGCTCTCCGCGTGGTCGAGCCACTCGCGCGTGCACGAGATCGCCTGGACCCTCATCCGCGGCCAGGGCCAGCTGTTGATCGACGCGATCCGGCAGTCGATCCACGAGACCGACAATCCCCACGCCCGAGACCCGGCGAAGCTGCTCGCCCTGTTCCAGGACCAGGGCCTGCGCTACATCGCCGTGCTGGCGCCCCAGGACTTCGCCGAAGCCGGGACGGCCTTGGGCGGTCCTGCTCGCGCGGAGTTCATCGCCCCGGGTCAGGAGCCGGAGACCCGCCTGACGGAGGTGGGCTCGCGGATTCGGATGGTGGTTCGCGTGCCGCCTCCCCCACCCCACGAGCCGCCCCCGGGTCCGCCCCCGGGCCCGCCTCCGGCCAACGCGTTCCCACCGGGGCCCGGAGCTTTCCCAGGAGGCCCACCGCCCTCCAGGGCGCCCCCGCCTCCCCCTCCGGGCCGGCACCCGAGGGATCTGCCTCCCCTGGTGCTCGAGTTCGAGCCCCTGATGGCGCGGGAGCTCGTGTCCGGCTCCCGCCGCTCGGTGCTCATCAGCGGGGGGGTGGCGTTCGCGCTGCTGCTGGCCGCGGCCGTCGCGTTCCGCTGGCTGAAGCGGCGCGAGGCGCTGGAGCACCACCTGGCCCGCGAGCGGCACCTGGCCACGCTGGGGGAGATGTCCGCGGTGCTCGCGCACGAGCTGCGCAACCCGCTGGCCTCGCTCAAGGGCCACGCGCAGCTGTTGGCGGAGGCGCTGCCCGAGGGCCGCTCCCGCACCAAGGCCGAGCGCGTGGTGAAGGAGGCGCTGCGGCTGGAGGATCTCACCAGCAGCCTGCTCGCCTTCGTGCGCACGGGCTCCATCCACCGGGAGCAGACGGATCCAGTGGCCATCGTCCGCGCCGCGGCCGAGGAGGTGGACCCCCGGCGCATCGAGCTGGACACGCTCGCCGCGCCCACCACCTGGTCGCTGGATGGCGCGCGCATGCAGCAGGTGCTCAGCAACCTGCTGCGCAACGCGGTGCAGGCCTCGCCGGTGGGCGCCCCGGTGTTCGCGCGCATCGCCACCGAGGAGAAGGCGCTGCTCTACGAGGTGAGGGATGTGGGCACGGGCATCCCCGCCGGGCAGGAGGCGGCCATCTTCGAGCCGTTCCATACCAACCGCCCGCTGGGCAACGGGCTGGGGCTGGCGGTGGCCCGGCGCGTGGTGGAGCTCCACGGCGGCAGCATCCAGGCCAGTAACCACCCGCAGGGTGGGGCCTTGTTCCGCGTGCGCATTCCCCTGACGGCCTGAGCGAGCGCCGCCAGGCAGGAGGTTCTTTCCATGGGTCGCATCCTGGTGGTGGACGATGAAGAGGGTGTCCGCAGCTTCCTGGCCGAGAGCCTCGAGCTGGATGGCCATCAGATTGAAGAAGCGCCGGGCGGGGAGGAGGCCCTCCAGCGCCTGCGAGCCAAGAGCTTTGACCTGGTGCTCACGGACCTGCGCATGCCGGGGATGGACGGGATGCAGCTCTTGCAGAAGGTCCAGGCCGAGCAGCCCGAGGTGGAGTTCATCGTCCTGACGGCGCACGGCAACGTGGAGCTGGCGGTGCAGGCGATGAAGCTGGGAGCGTTCGACTTCATCCAGAAGCCGGTGAGCGGCCCGGCCGAGCTGCGGCTGTTGGCGGCGCGGGCGCTGGAGCGGCGCAAGCTGAGGGACCACGCGGAGGTCTCCCGCGCCACCATGGACCAGCCGGTGCTGAGCTACGGGGATCCGGCCATGCAGCCGGTGGTGGAGGCGCTGAAGAAGGTGGCGCGCACCCACGCCACGGTGCTGCTGCTGGGCGAGAGCGGCACGGGCAAGGAGGTGGCGGCGCGCGCCATCCACCGGATGAGCGACCGGGCCAAGGGCCCCTTCGTGGCCATCAACTGCGCCACCCTGTCCGAGAACCTGCTGGAGAGCGAGCTCTTCGGCCACGAGAAGGGGGCCTTCACGGGGGCCACGGAGCGCAAGCGCGGGCGCATCGAGCTGGCCGATGGCGGCACGTTCTTCCTGGACGAGGTGGGCGAGCTCAAGCCGGCGCTGCAAGCCCGGCTGCTGCGCGTGCTGCAGGAGCGCGCCTTCGAGCGCGTGGGGGGCACCCGGACGCTCGAGGTGGATGTGCGGTGGATCGCCGCGACTCACCGCGACTTGCGCGGACAGATCAGCCAGGGCTCGTTCCGCGAGGATCTCTACCACCGCCTGTCGGTGTTCCCGGTGCAGCTGCCCGCGCTGAGAGACCGGCCCGGCGACATCCTCCCGCTGGCGGAGGTGCTGCTGGCGCGCGCCTGCCATGAGCTGAAGCGGCCGGTGCTGAAGCTGTCGGAGGCGGCTCGGCGGGCGCTGCTCGGGGGACGGTGGACGGGCAACATCCGAGAGCTCGCCAACGTGCTGGAGCGCGCCGCCATCCTCGCCGACGGCGACACCCTGGAGCCCCGGCACCTGTTGATGGAGCCGGGCCGGGCCACCGCTCCCGCCGCCGAGCCCGCTCCCGCGGCGGTCGATGGAGTGACGCTCGACGAGCTGGAGCGGCGCGCCATCGTCCAGGCCCTGGACAGCGTTGGAGGCAACCGCCGCGAGGCCGCCGAGAAGCTGGGCATCGGCCTGCGGACCCTCTACGAGAAGCTCAAGCGCTACAAGCTCGGCTGATGACGCCTCAGGCCCCCCAGACCATCCCCACGCCGGTGATGTGCACCGGAGCCGAGAGGGTGAGGTGCCCCGCCGCGTCGTACGCCCGCGCGGTGAAGGTATGGGGGCCGTTGGGCTGCAGCCAGCTGTCCCAGAGCGCGTAGCAGGGCGCGTGGGAGCTGGTCGAGATCAGCGTGTCGCCGTCGTACAGCTCCACGCGCTGCACGCCGAAGTTGTCGCTCGCCGTCATCTGGATGTAGACCCGGCCCCCCACCGTCGCGCCCTCCACGGGGCTGGTGATGCTCACGCTGGGCGGCTCGGCGTCCACCTCCTGCGGCCCCACCGCGATGACCAGATCGTCATGGTCGTTGAGCGCGCCCGGCACGCAGGCGGAGTTGTTCCCCGCTCCCGAGCGGTACACGCCTCGGAGGATGTTCCGCCCGCTCGCCGGCAGCAGGTACGTGGTCGAGAGGACGTGGGAGCCGACATCGCCGGGCGTCTGCGTGCCGATGAGCGTCCACGTGGGGTTGCTCACGTCTGGTGCCACGTAGAGCTCCAGCGCCTCCTGAGCGAAGTTCGTGCTCGCGGAGACGGTGGCCTGGACCGTCACCTCCTTGCCTGGAGAGAACGGCGCGCCATCGCTCCGGGTGACGACGAGCCGCTCCAGCGAGGGGCTGGCGCGATACGTGCCATCCGTCCCATCCGCGCACGAGCCGCCCACCGTGTTGGGCGCGTGCAGCTCGGGGCCCACGCTCCCCCGCCCCGCCAGCAGCCCCACCGAGTCGCACGAGCTGCCCACCTCCGCGCAGGAGGGCGCGCCCAGCGTGGCGTCATACGTCGCGTTCCCCGCGTTCTGGATCGTCACGCTCACCGAGGCGCTCGCCGCCTGGTTGCAGTGGGTGTCGTACGCCCTGGCGCTGAGCACCGCCGGGCCGTTGCTGGCGGTGCTGGTGTCCCAGGCCAGCTGGTAGGGCGGCGCGGAGACCGAGCCGATCATCCGGTCGCCCAGGAAGAACTCCACCGCGGGAGAACCCGAGTCATCCGACGCCGTGGCGCTCAGGGTCACCGTGCCGCTCAGCGTCGCGCCCGCCGAGGGCGCCGTGAGGACGACCTGCGGCACCGTCACATCACTGCCGTTGCAGCTCTGCGTGTACAAGAGCAGGTTCGTCGTGTCGGTGGGGGGATAGGCAATCGCCGGGGTCGCCTGACGGAGGATCTCCGCCTTCACCTGCTCGGGCGTCATCTGCGGGTGGCGCTCCAGGATGAGGGCCGCCGCCCCCGCCACGTGCGCGCTCGCGGCCGAGGTGCCATCGATCGAGCACCACCCGTTGTCGCTGTTCGAATAGTCCGTATAGATGCTCTGGCCCGGCGCGAAGAGGTCCACGCACGGCCCGTAGTTGGAGAAGCTGGCCCGCAGGTCCAAGCCCGTGTTCTGCGTGGACGCCGCGACCACCAGCGGCGACGAAGGCGTCCGGGGAGGAAGCTGGTAGCACGCGTTCGTGTTCCCGTTGCCCGCCGAGAGCACGTAGAAGACCCCGGCGTTGGTGGAGCGGGCGATCGCCTCGTTCAGCGCCTCCCCATAGGCGTAGCTCAGGCTCATGTTGACCACCGCCGGCTTCACGTGATTGGCGGGAAGTCCGAGTGCGTCAGGCGAATGGCCGTGTCGAGCACGTAGACGTGGACCCCTTTGCCGGTGGCGCTGTAGCTGTACGACTGGTTCAGCGCCGTCCCCGGCTGATCAATACGGTCCAGTCCCCAGGACGGCGGGTACTGCTGCACACTCTGGGCGGTGACCTCGCTGTCCTCCTCCACGTAGCGCACGCGCGGATCGTTGCTGAGCTTGAGCGCCGCCGCCTCCGTCATCTTCGCGGAGAAGCCGTGGAGCGCCTGGGAGTAGACGTGCTCCACCGCGGCTCCATGGAGCTCCGAGAGCTGCCGGGCCAGCAGCCCCGCATGCGCTCCGGCCATGGCCTTCTCGTCCAGCACGACGATGTACCGGCCCGGCGACGCCTTCTGGCTCTTCAGGAGCCGGCTCCCCGCGACGAAGGCCTTCGCCGTCTTCATCGAGGCGGGGCTTCCGCCTCACTCGCGCGCTCGAGCGAGGGCTGCTCGCACGAAGCGAGCACCAGCCCTGCCGCGAGCAGTGTCACCAGAATCCGCATGGTCCTCTCCCTTGGGGAGCCAGAGCTGTTTTCCGGTGTATTGAAGGAATTCAGGTTTACTGGATCACGCAGTGTGAAAAAAGTGACCCTTACAGCAGCAAGGCGCACATCGCCTGCAACAGCGTCAGGACCTGTGACTTCTCTCCTCCAAGCTCGACAGCCCCACGCATAGCGGCAGGGCCACCGCGCACACCAGCACAAGCGCGCACCAGGGCCACCAGCCCAGCGGCGGCTGCCACTCGGCGCTCGTGAGGAAGAACCAGGGGCCTCGGATGCCCACCGCTGAGCGGCGAGCGTTGGAGTACCACCCCACCGCCTGAATCACCCCCGCCCCCGCGGCCAGGGCCACATAGAAGCCCTGCGCTCGCGCTGGCTCTTCGCGCTCGGGCTGCGAGGCTCCCACTCCGAAGAGCAGCGGCAGCGCGCACGTGAGCGGCAGCACGTAACGCCCCTGGAGCCAGAACTCGGAGTTGCGCACCAGCATGGCGTACAGCCCCAGCGGCACGGCGAGGATGCCCAGTGCCAGCACGCCCGCACGCCAGCGCCACGCACGCGCGAGCCGAGGCCACCGCCACGCCACCAGCGCGGCCACCAGCACTCCCCAGGCCGGGTAGGCCCACGCCGGCATCTCCGAGTCCAGGTACTGGAAGATGCCCACCTGCTCGCGCAGCCAGTCCGGGTAGTACTTGAAGGCCTCGCGCCAGGCCTTCATCCCCGGCAGCAGCGTCACCGGCACCCTGGCTCCCTGGGACGCCTCCCAGAGACGGCTGAGGATCAGCGCTCCCAGCAACAGCCCTCCCGCCCAGAGCACCCGGCGGCGCTCGCTCCGCGCGAGTTGGAGCAGCCCCACCCTGCCGAGCAGGACGACAAAGCACCCCAGCAGCAACACCACCCAGGCCACTCCCAGGGCGCGCGCCAGCGAGAGCGCCACGCCTCCGGCAATACAGGCGGCCCAGGTCCACGCTCCCCCACCCCGTCGAGCCGCCAGCCGGTAGAGCCCCACGGCGAAGGTGAGCCCGGCGGCGATCTCCGGACCGCTGGGACTGAGCGCGGCCATCGTGGCCAGCCCCATGGGAGTCAGCGCCACGGCGAAGGCTGCCAAGGACGGCGCGGGCCACCGGCTCTCCGCGAGCGCCCGCAGCGCCAGCCCCAGCAGCAGCGCGCACGTGAGCGCGTTGGCCAGCCGCGCGAGCAGGAGCGCCGACGTGGGGCCGTGAGCCGGGAGCATGGCCAGGGCCGGGAGCAGGTAGAAGGCCGGTGGATACGCTCCGGTGACGGTGGCCCCCCGCCGAGGCTCCGGGACAGCGCCGCCCTGGTTGGTACAGCCAGCGGACTGCTCGCTCTGGTACGCGTTGCAGCTGTACCCCTGGGGCAGCATGCCCGCGGGAATGTCGATGAGGCGCGAGGTCTGCCGGAGGAAGGCCTGCTGGACCGGGGTGAAGTCCGGGAAGGCGTAGTCCTCGGGGAGCCGATCTCCCACGAGCCGGCCCTCCCGGATTCCCATGGCGCGCAGGTAGTGAGCCCACTCGTCCGCGCCCGAGAACAGCGGCGTGCCCATCACCCACGCCACGAGCCACAGGCCATAGCTGCCTGCCATCAGCCACGCGGCCCTCGCCCTGCGCCGCGCGGCGGGTGAGCCGAGCCCCTCGGAGGGGAAGAGCGGGGAGTCCGGGAGAGCGCTCAAAGCGGGAGGCGTCGTAGTGGCAAAGCCCTCGCCGGGCAAGGACCGCCGTAGAGCCTCATCCGGATGGCTGCCAGCTCCTCCCCTCGGAGGCGGGCGCCGGAGGGACACCGGCGCCCCCCGTGCCGTCAGGGCGCTACGACTCGCTGCAGCTTGAAGGGCGTCGGGGCCGGGCCGGACGCCGGGTTCAGCAGGTGGCTCAGCTGACCCTCGCTGATCCAATACTGGTTCTTGTACACCGTGACCGACGTCGGCTCATTGAGGCCATCCTTGAGGACGGCGCGAGTCCCGTTCGTCCCCGACACGGTGATCTTGATCAGCTGCCCGCTTCCCTCGACGGTCAGGAGCGTGTTCGCATCGAGCGAGCGCATGCCATCGGGGTTCGCGAGCCCGGGCACGTTGATCTGGGTGACCGTGCCTGCGCTGCCGTTGGCGTTGATCGGGATCCTCACCAGCCGGCTGTCGGTGACCATGCCCACGTAGATGTTGCCCTGGCCATCCCAGGCGATGCCGTCCGCCCCGAAGCCCTGCTGCGAGGACGGAGCGAGCAGCGGATCCTTGGCCCACTGCTGCAGCGCGGTGCCGCCGTTGGCGAGCCGGAACACGGAGCCATACGAGTCGGCGACGTACAGGTTGTGCTGCCCGTCGAACGCGAAGTCATTGCAGAAGGCGGGCGTGGGGAACTCGTAGGTCGCCTTGTGCGCGCCCGTGTCGAGAGCGAACGTCTGCACGGTCGTCGCCGTCTGTCCCGAGACGTCCACGCTGCAGACATACAGCGTCTGGGTGGAGTCATCCGCCAGCACGCCCGCGACGCCCTTCAACGTCCCCGCGGGGATGAAGTCCACCGCGGTGGTGGACTGCGGCGCGAACTTCTCCACGACGCCCGTGCCCAGGCTGCCCACGTACAGGGTGCCATCCGCCGAGTTGGTGAGGCTCTCGGGGTAGTAGTTCGCTCCGGGCAGCTCGAGCGACGCCACGTCCGCGGGCCCGGTGGGGGGCTCGGGGGGCTTGGGGTCATCGCCGCAGCCGGTGCTCGTCAGGAACAGTCCGCACGCGAGCACGGCCAGCCGGGATGCATTCAAAGACAGTCTCATGGGTATTCCCTCGCAGGTGTTGCCGAATGGCGAGAGTCGTTTCTCACCGGGCCTCAGCGCGCGCAAGGCCGTGAGACGAACGGACAAAAGAATGATTCGCCCGGACATGCCGTGCCGCTCGGATCCTCCATGGCGCGGAGAGTCATTGCTTTCCGGCCATGTCCGCGGCGCGCGCGAGCAGCAGCTCTCTCTCTCTCAGGTTGCGCGTGAGGGAGGCCGCGCGCTCGAACTCCGCGCGGGCCTCGTCGAAGCGGCCGAGCTTCGCCAGCAGATCGCCCCGCACGGCCGGCAGGAGGTGGTAGCCCTCCAGCGAGGGCTCCGAGACCAGCTCATCCACCAGCTCGAGGCCCACCGCGGGGCCGAACGCCATGCCGAGCGCCACCGCGCGGTTCAGCTCCACGACGGGAGAGGGCGTTACCTCGGCCAGCTCCGCGTAGAGCCCCGCGATGCGCGCCCAGTCCGTCTCCGCCGCCGTCCTCGCCCGTGCGTGACAGGCGGCGATCGCGGCCTGCAGCGTGTACGGGCCCCGGGCGCCGCCCAGCTTCTCGGCTCGCTCCAGCGCCGCGAGCCCTCGGCGGATGAGGATGTAGTCCCAGAGCGCGCGGCTCTGTTCCAGCAACAGGATGGGCGCTCCCGACGCATCGACTCGCGCCCTCGAGCGCGACGCCTGGATCTCCATCAGCGCCACGAGCCCGTGCACCTCGGGCTCCTTCAGGACGAGCTCGGCGAGGATGCGGCCCAGGCGGAGCGCGTCCTCACACAGCGCCGGCCGCATCCAGTCGTCCCCCGCCGTCGCCGAGTAGCCCTCGTTGAAGATGAGGTAGAGGACCTGGAGCACCGAGGACAGCCGGGCGGTGAGCTCCTCTCCGCGGGGAACCTCGAAGGGGACGTGGGCCTCGGCCAGCGTCCGCTTGGCCCGGACGATTCGCTGAGCCACCGTCGGCTCCGGGACGAGGAACGCTCGGGCGATCTCCCCGGTCGTCAGCCCTCCCAGCAGGCGGAGCGTGAGCGCCACCTGAGCCTCCGTCGAGAGCACCGGGTGACAGGCGATGAACACCAGCCGCAGGAGATCATCCCCCATGTCCTCGTCAATGGCGGCGTCGAGATCCTTGGTGAGCCGCTCCTGCTGGGCCTCGAGCTCGTGACCGAGCTCCTCGTGCTTGCGCTGGAGCAACTGGCCGTGGCGAAGCTCGTCGATCGCCCGGTGCTTGGCGGTGGCCATGAGCCAGGCGCCCGGGTTGTTCGGGATGCCCGACTCCGGCCAGCGCTCCAGCGCGGAGACCAGCGCATCCTGCGCCAGCTCCTCGGCACGGCCCACGTCTCGCACGAGCCGCGTGAGCCCGGCGATCAACCGGGCCGATTCGATCCTCCAGACCGCGTGGATCGCTCCATGCACATCGGTAGCCGTCACGGCCACCGACTAGAGCATCTCCCCTCGCTCGTGCAAGGCACACGAGCGCCAGGGCTCACGAACGCTTTCGCGACTCGACGGTCGCGCGGAGCTCCTCCTCCTTCTTCCGGAGCTCGCCCGTGGGATCGCTCGGAGCGAAGTCCTCCGGCGTGAAGATCTGGCGGATCTCGATCTCGGACTCCCCCACATGGGGGTTGGGGCAGCGCTTGATCCACTCGATGGCCTCTTCCTTCGACTTGACCTGGAAGATCCAAAAGCCAGCGATCAGCTCCTTGGTCTCGGCGAAGGGGCCGTCGATCACCGTGCGCTTGGTGCCCGAGAACCGGACGCGCGCGCCCTTGGAGCTGGGGTGGAGCCCCTCGCCCGCCACCATGACTCCGGCCTTCACCAGCTCCTCGTTGAACTTGCCCATCGCGGCCAGCATCTCCGGGCTCGGGAGAACCCCCGCCTCGCTCTCCTTGTTCGCCTTCACCAGCACCATGAACTTCATTGTCGTCTCCTTCAGGTTGAGGCCCGGGCTTCCGGACGGTCTCCACCCGGGGTGTGAACCCGGGCTCTACTGTGGCGTCGAACGAGGCTCCGCGAGATCGACACGGCGGGCGATCTTTTTTTCGGCACTGCCAAGTACGCGAAACTGCAAGAGCCCAGGCGGAGGAGAGCCGGGGTCCGGTACCGAGGAGCGACGCCGCGCGTTAATCTTGTTTTGCTTGATTGACTGCTTTGTCTTGGGGCACAGTATGCAGTGCTCCCGGCGTCCCGAGGAGCCCACCCTTCCGCTGGAGGCGTTCATGCGTCGCTTCGTCGCTCTTGCTGCCCTGCTGGGCCTGACCGCGTGTGGTGGGGAGATGCTCCCCGAGGAGCGCCAGGATCCCACGTCCACCCAGGAGGCCGCACCGGCGCAGGATGCCATGCCTGCCTCGGTGAGCTCGGATCCGTGCAGTGCGTACAGGTCGGCGGCGACGTGCAACGCCGTTCCTGGGTGTGCCTGGTCCCTCAACCGCTGCCTGCCGACGTTCTAGTAGTCTGCCTCCAGCGCGCCGGAGCGCCGCTGCTCCGGCGCGCCCTTCCTACGGGCGCAGCTTCGCCAGCTTGTCCTCCACCGTGCCGGCGGGGCCCATGGACAGCAGCGCCAGGTAGCGCTCGTAGGCCTGCACCAGCCCTCACCTCAACGGGTCTCCTATCCGCCCTGGGTCCCCGCCTTCGATACGCACCTCCTCGTGCGGCGGGTTGTTTTGCATGGAAGCGGCGGAAATCGAACCCACGCCGGGCGGTGCGAAACCTTTAGCAGAATCGCGCTCTTACCCCGTAACTGCCCGGAATGACTTGGAGTCGTTATCCCGCCGCATCCCGTGTCGTCCCGTCCTGTTCCATCCCGTTCCGCACGCTCCTGCGACATACGTGCAACATGGCGGAGCCCTCCGCCTTGGGGTCATGGTGCTGGTGCGTGCTCATTTCCGGGTGCCCCCTGCTAGCGGACGATGTAACGATCCGGCGTCTGGTCAAAGCAGAGATCACGCGGCCCAACGAACTCGGCGAACGTCCCTCACACGATACGGCCGGCGGTCCCGGC
>NZ_JBJMQP010000136.1:0-6447 GCF_045802625.1 Hyalangium sp.
CAGGCACCTGCAGCCGGTGCCCGCGGGCGTCCCTGGCGAGCTCTTCATCTCCGGTGACGGTCTGGCCCGCGGCTACCTGGGCAGCTCCTCCCTCACCGCCGAGCGCTTCCTCCCCAATCCCTTCAGCTCCGCCTCCGGTGCGCGCATGTACCGCACCGGCGACCTCGCCCGTCACCGCCACGATGGCGTGCTCGAGTTCCTCGGCCGCATCGACAACCAGGTGAAGGTGCGCGGCTTCCGCATTGAATTGGCCGAGGTGGAGTCCGCCCTCCTCAGCCACGCTTCCGTGCGCGAGGCCGTGGTGGTGGCCCGCGAGGACTCCCCGGGCCTCAAGCGCCTGGTGGCCTATGTCACTGGTGAAGCGCAGGCCCTGGGCACCGAGGCCCTGCGCGCCTTCCTCAAGCAGCGCCTGCCCGAGTACATGGTGCCCTCGGCTTTCGTGCACCTGGAGGCCCTGCCCCTCACCAGCCACGGCAAGGTGGACCGCAAGGCCCTGCCCGCCCCGGACTCTCGCCCCGAGCTGGCCCAGGCCTTCGTCGCCCCTCGCAATGACGTCGAGCAGAAGCTGGCCTCCATCTGGGCCGAGGTGCTCCGGCTCGAGCGCGTGGGCATCCACGACAACTTCTTCGAGCTGGGTGGCCACTCGCTGCTCGCCACCCGGGCCATCTCGCGCATCCGAGGCACCTTCAGCGTGGAGCTGCCGCTGCGCGACCTGTTCGACGCGCCCACCGTGGCGACGCTCGGCGCCCGGCTCCAGGTGGCGCTCCAGCGGCAGCAGGGCCCCAAGGCGCCCCCGATGGTGCCCGTGCCTCGCACCGGCCGGCTGCCCCTGTCCTTCGCCCAGCAGCGGCTCTGGTTCCTGGATCAGCTCGAGCCCAACAACGCCGCGTACAACATGCCCACGGCCGTCCGCCTGGACGGGGCGCTCGACCTCGCGGCGCTGGAGCGCAGCTTCAACGAGCTCGTCCGCCGCCACGAGTCCCTGCGCACCACGTTCCGCAACGGTCCGGAGGGCGCCACCCAGGTCATCGCTCCCGCGGTGCAGCAGCCGCTCCCGGTGGTGGAGCTGACCGGGCTGCCGGAAGGCGCGCGGGACGCCGAGGCCCGGCGACTGGCCATTCAGGAGGCACAGCGTCCGTTCGACCTCGCTCGAGGCCCGCTGCTGCGCACGCTGCTGCTGCGGCTGGGCGAGCACCAGCACGTGCTGCTCGTAACGATGCACCACATCGTCTCGGACGGCTGGTCCATGGCGCTGCTCATCCGGGAGATGGGCCTCCTGTACGAGGCGTTCTCCACGGGCCGGCCCTCGCCGCTGCCGGAGCTTGCCCTCCAGTACGCGGACTACTCGGCCTGGCAGCAGGGTTGGCTCCAGGGCGAGGCGCTCGACGCGCAGCTCACGTACTGGCGTGAGCACCTCGCGGGTGCGCCCCAGGTGCTGGAGCTGCCCACGGATCATCCGCGTCCAGCCACGCAGTCACACCGCGGCGCCACCCGCTCCGCGCTGCTGCCCCTCCCCCTCACGGAGGGGCTCCAGGAGCTGGCTCGGGCCGAGGGCGTCACGCCCTTCATGTTGGTGCTGACGGCCTTCCAGGTGCTGCTCCACCGCTACTCGGGGCAGGAGGACCTCGTCGTCGGCACGGACGTGGCCAACCGCCACCACGCGGAGATCGAGGGCCTCATCGGCTTCTTCGTCAATCAGCTCGCCCTGCGCAGCCGCATCTCGGGAGACCCGACCTTCCGCGAGCTGCTCGGACGCACGCGCGACTCCGTGCTCGGTGGACAGGCGCACCAGGACCTGCCCTTCGAGGAGCTGGTCCGTGCGCTCAACCCGGAGCGGAGCCTGCGGCACGCGCCGCTGTTCCAGGTGAAGTTGACCTATCAGACCACGCCCCAGGGGGGCGCGATGGAGCTGCCGGGGCTCACGCTGCGCGGCCTGGGCACCGAGGAGGAATCGACCGTCGCGAAGATCGACCTGACGCTCGTGGTCAGCGAGTCCTCGCGAGGACTGTCGTGCGTGTGCGAGTACGCCACGGACCTGTTCGAGGCCAGCAGCATCGACCGGCTGCTCGCGAGCCTGCGCGTGCTGCTCGCGGGCGCGGTCGCGGATGCGGGGCAACGCGTGTCCACGATGCCGCTGCTCTCCGAGGAGGAGCGGCACAAGTTGCTGGTGGAGTGGAACGCCACGGACGCCAGCCTCCCGCCCGAGGCTCGAGCCCAGGAGCTGTTCGAGGCGCAGGCCGAGCGGACGCCGGACGCGGTGGCCCTCTCCTTCGAGGACAGCCAGCTCACGTACCGGGAGCTGAACCGCCGGGCCAACCAGCTCGCGCACCACCTGCGGACGCTGGGAGTCGGGCAGGAGAGCCGGGTCGGGCTCTGCGTGGAGCGCTCGTTGGAGCTGGTCGTGGGCGCGCTGGGTGTGCTCAAGGCCGGCGGCGCCTTCGTGCCGTTGGATCCGTCCTATCCCCAGGAGCGGCTCGCCTTCATGATGCGCGACGCCGCGCTGTCCCTGGTGCTGACGCAGGAGCGGCTCGCGGACGAGCTGCCCTCCCAGGGTGAGTTGCTGATCTGCCTGGACTCGGAGTGGGCGCGGATCGCGCTGTGCCCCGAGGACACGCCCCGGACGGAGGCAGGGGAGGATCCGCTGGCCTACGTCATCTACACCTCGGGCTCCACGGGCCAGCCGAAGGGCACGCTGCTGGCGCACCGGGGCCTGTGCAACACCGCGCTGGCGGCGGCACGGGTGCAGCGCCTGGGTCCGGACAGCCGGGTGCTCCAGTTCGCGGCCTCGGGCTTCGACGCGTCCATCTGGGAGATGTTCTCGGCGCTGCTGTCCGGCGCTCACTTGTGCCTCGCGCCCCGGGACTCCCTGATGCCCGGTGCGCCGCTTCAGGCGCTCATCCAGACGCGAGGCATCACCGCGGCGACACTGACCCCGTCGGTGCTGGCGCAGTTGGAGCCGGACGCGGTGCCGGGCCTGCGCACGGTGACTTCCGCCGGAGAGGCGTGCACGCCGGAGCTGGCGAGGCGCTGGAAGCCGGGCAGGCGATTCCTCAACGCGTACGGCCCCACCGAGGTGACGGTGTGCGCGACCGTCTGCGAGGACGTGGACGAGGCCCGGCCGGGCATCGGCCGCCCGCTGCCCAACGTGCAGGTCTACGTGTTGGATGCGCGGCTGCAGCCGGTGCCGATTGGCGTTCCGGGAGAGCTGTACGTAGGAGGCGTGGGGCTGGCGCGGGGCTACTTGAACCGGCCGGAGCTGACGGCCGAGCGCTTCGTGTCCAACCCCTTCCGCGCGCGGGACGGTGCCCGGCTGTATCGGACCGGGGATCTCGTGCGCTACCGCGCGGACGGCCAGTTGGAGTACCTGGGCCGCATCGACAACCAGGTGAAGGTCCGAGGCTTCCGCATCGAGCTGGGGGAGATCGAAGCGGTGCTGGAGCAACACCCCACGGTGCGTCAGGCCGCCGTGGTGGCGCGCGAGGACGTGCCCGGTGACAAGCGGCTGGTGGCCTACGTCGTGGGGCGGGACGGCCAGCACTCCGACGCGGGCGAGCTCCGGGCCTGGGTGGCGCGGACGCTCCCGCAGTACATGGTGCCCTCGGCCCTCGTCGAGCTGGAGGCGTTGCCGCTCACGCCCAATGGCAAGGTGGACCGCAAGGCCCTCCCGTCGCCGGAGGGTGTGCGTCCGGACACCGGGCCGGCCTTCGTCGCTCCCCGTGACGAGGTGGAACAGCAACTCGCGGCGATGTGGTCCGAGCTGCTGGGCGTCGAGCGCGTGGGCGTCCATGACAACTTCTTCGACCTGGGCGGCCACTCGCTGCTCGCCACCCAGCTCGTCTCGCGGGTCCGCTCCACCTGCGGGGTGGAGTTGCCGCTGCGCGACCTGTTCGACGCGCCCACCATCGCGGCGCTCGCGCCCCGGGTGCATGCGGCCCTCCAGACGCGGCAGGGAGTCCAGGCGCCCGCGCTGGTGCCCGTGCCTCGCACCGGCCGGCTGCCGCTGTCCTTCGCGCAGCAGCGGCTCTGGTTCCTGGATCAGCTCGATCCCAACAACGCCGCGTACAACCTGCCCACGGCCCTGCGCCTGGAGGGAATGCTCGACCTCGCGGCGCTGGAGCGCAGCTTCAACGAGCTCATCCGCCGCCACGAGTCCCTGCGCACCACCTTCCGCGGAGACCCCGAGGGCGCCACCCAGGTCATCTCCCCCGCCGAGCATCGGCCGCTCCCGGTGATGGAGCTGTCGGGGCTGCCGGAGGGTGAGCGGGAGGCGGAGGCCTGGCGGCTGGCCGTCCAGGAGACGCAACTCCCCTTCGACCTCGCACGGGGTCCGCTGGTGCGCACGCTGCTGCTGCGGTTGGGTGAGCGCCAGCACGTGCTGCTCGTGACGATGCACCACATCATCTCGGACGGCTGGTCCATGGCGCAGCTCACCCGGGAGATGGGGCTGCTGTACGCGGCGTTCTCCTCGGGCAAGCCCTCGCCCCTGCCGGAGCTCGCCGTGCAGTACGCGGATTACGCGGCGTGGCAGCAGGGCTGGCTCCAGGGCGAGGTACTCGAGGCACAGCTCTCCTGGTGGCGTGAGCACCTCGCGGGCGCGGCCCAGGTGCTGGAGTTGCCCACGGATCGTCCCAGGCCCGCGGTGCGCTCGCACCGGGGCGCCACCCGCTCCGTGATGTTGCCCGCCTCGCTCTCGGACCGCGTCCGGGAGCTGGCCCGGGCCGAGGGCGTCACGCCCTTCATGCTGCTGCTGGCGGCCTTCCAGGTGCTGCTCCAGCGTTACTCGGGGCAGGACGACTTCGTGGTGGGCACCGACGTGGCCAACCGCCACCACGCGGAGCTCGAGAGCCTCATCGGCTTCTTCGTCAACCAGCTCGCCCTGCGCGCGAACCTCGGCGGAGACCCCACGTTCCGCGAGCTGCTCGGACGCACGCGCGACTCCGTGCTCGGTGGCCAGGCGCACCAGGATCTGCCCTTCGAGGAGCTGGTCCGTGCGCTCAACCCGGAGCGGAGTCTGCGGCACGCGCCGCTGTTCCAGGTGAAGCTGATGTACCAGACCACTCCGCACGGGGGCGGGATGGAGCTGCCGGGGCTCACGCTGCGCGCCCTGGAAACCGCGCAGGAGGCAGCCGTCGCCAAGCTCGACATCACGCTCGTGATTGGCCAGACGCCGCGGGGACTGTCGTGCGTGTGCGAGTACGCCACGGACCTGTTCGACGCGGACACCATCGGCCGGATGCTCGAGCACTTCCACGTGCTGCTGGAGGCCCTCACCACCGAGCCCGGACGGCGCCTGTCCTCGCTGCCCCTGCTCACCCAGGCCGAGCGCCACCAGCTCCTCGTCGAGTGGAACGCCACCCGCGCGGACTTCCCCCGGGACGTCCGCGCCCAGCACCTCTTCGAGGCCCAGGCCCGGCGCACGCCGGACGCGATCGCGGTGCGGATGGGAGAGGTCTCGCTCACCTACCGGCAGCTCGACACACGCGCCAACCAGCTCGCCTGGCATCTGCGCTCGCTGGGCGTCGGCCCCGACGTGCGCGTCGGCCTGTGTGTCGAGCGTTCCCCGGAACTGGTGGTCGCCATCCTCGGGGTGCTCAAGGCCGGTGGCGCCTATGTTCCGCTGGACCCCTCGTATCCCTCCGAGCGACTGGCCTTCATGCTGCGCGATGCGCGGATCCCGGTGCTGCTCACCCAGGAGCACCTGGCCGACGAGCTGCCCGTGCAGAGCGAGTTGCTCGTCCTGCTGGACGCGGAGTGGGACACGCTCATCGCCGCGCAGCCGGAGCATGCGCCGGACGTGCCCGTTCTGGCGGAGAACCTCGCCTATGTCATCTACACCTCGGGATCCACCGGCAGGCCCAAGGGCGTGATGCTCGAGCACCTGGGGCTGGTGAACTACCTCTCCTGGTGCGCCGGGGCCTACGGCATGGCGGAGGGCACGGGTGCGCCCACCCACTCGCCGCTCGCCTTCGACCTCACCGTCACCAGTCTGCTGCTGCCACTCACCACGGGCCATCCGGTCACGCTCGTTCCCGAGAGCGACGGCGTGGAGGGCCTGGGCGCGGCGCTGCGCTCGGGCTCGGACTTCAGCCTCGTCAAGCTGACGCCCACCCACCTCTCGCTCCTCTCCCAGCAGCTCTCCTCCGAGCAGGCCGCCGGCAGGACGCGCGCCTTCGTCATCGGCGGCGAGGCCCTCTCCTACGAGGCCCTCTCCTTCTGGCGCACCCACGCTCCGGCCACGCGCCTGCTCAACGAGTACGGCCCCACCGAGACCGTGGTCGGCTGCTGCGTCCACGAGGTGAGCGCGGCGGAGGCCTCCTCGGGCGCCGTGCCCATTGGCCGGCCCATCGCCAACGTCGAGCTGCACGTGCTCGACTCCGCGTTGCGGCTCGTCCCGGTAGGCGTCCCCGGCGAGCTCTACATCGGCGGCGTTCCCCTGGCGCGTGGCTA
>NZ_JBJMQP010000137.1:0-41902 GCF_045802625.1 Hyalangium sp.
GAGCTCCGCCTTCGCCAGGAGGACGGGATCATCCGCCTCCTTCGGGCGGAGGTGCGCCTTGCCCAGCTCCTTGAGGTACTCGCGCGCTCGCAGGGCGATCTCCGGATCCAGCGTGGCGCGTGCCAGCTCCTCCACCGCGCCGGGAACGTTCTGCCGGCTCCGGGCATACAGCGACTCCAGCCGCACCTCGGGATCCGAGTGCCGCGAGGCGAGCTCCAGCAGCGCGACCGACTCGGGGCCGGGGATCAGCGCGAGCGCATAGCAGGCGGCGAGGGCCGGGCCATCGTCGTTCTCGTTCTCGCTCTCGATGTAGCGGCGCAGGCGCTCCAGCCGAGTGGCTACGGGGTGAGGCCAGAGCTTCCGGGCGGCGACCAGCCGGTTGGCCAGGTTGAGCACCTCGAGCGCACGTTCATCCTCGACGTCCAGCAGGGGCGCCAGCGCGGGGAAGAGCACGTCCACGTGCGGGGACTGCACGGGGACCTCCTCGAGGATGACCGCGACGTCCATGCGCCTTGGCCCATCGGGAGCCGCCACGCGTTGGGCGACGAAGGACAAGCCTTCCTGCGAGCCGATGCGCGCCAACACCTGGAGCGCCAGGGTTCGCTCCTGCTCCGGCAGCTTCGGCCACGCGGCGATGATGACGGGCGAGGCCTCGGCCCGGAAGAACTCCATGGCTTCATGGCTGGCGGGCCGCTGGATGAGCCGCAGGAGGACACTGTACGGACTGTCCCGCGTGGGGCTGGGGGCTTCGCGTGAGAGCGCCTGGAGCACGGCGCGGGCCTGTTCAGCGGTGGTGACGTGTTCGCGCTGCAGACGCTCCCGAGCCAGGCGGGAGGATTCGGGATCGCTGCTGAAGAGCGAATCGAGGAGGTGGCGCATCGGGGGCAACACTACCTTTGCTCAGCCCCACCGTCCTCAAGGAGAGGCAGCCCGTCTCCAGTGCGGGACAGATGCAGCGGGTGGCGGACGCCCTCTCCCTCGAGCCCTACTGCCCCGCGCGGCCCGAGGGGGCCCCGGCCGCCGAGGCCCTGTCGCGAACCTCCACCACCTTGAGCTGGCCGATCAGCGAGGTGATCTCCGCGTTGCCCTCCTGGCCCACGCCAAAGTGCGTGGCATCCGCGACGTTCTGGTTGAACGTGGGGTCCATCTGCGTCCACTCGCCCACGTAGGCCTCGACCCACTCGTGCCAGTAGAGCGCGGGCACCCCGTCGCTGTTCACCATGTAGATCACGCCATCCACGCGCCGCGCGGGGATCCCCGCCGCGCGCATCAGCGCCACCGTCAACAGCGAGTGCTCCGTGCAGTCGCCCTTCCGCTGCCGCAGCACGTCCGAGGCCCGGTCCGCGCTCGCCCCGTAGTCCTTCTCCAGGTTCGTCGCCACCCAGGCGATGATCTTCTTGGCCACCGTGTACGCGTCCTTGTCCGAGCCCGCCAGCTTCTTGGCCAGCTTGCGGATGTCCGCGTTGTCGCTCTCGACGATGATGTTCGCCTTGAGGTTCTCCCCGCCGTCCGGATCCGCCACCGGCAGGGCCTTGAGGCTGGTCAGCTTGGGGAAGTCCGCCACCAGCGTCACCTCCACCCGCCCGTCCGGCAGCTTCACGTACTTTTGCCGGTAGGTGCTCTGCTGGAACTTCTCCGGCAGGCCCGTCATCACCATCACCGTCCGGCCCGGCACCGAGCGCGCCTCCACCGGCAGCTGCCGCGGCAGGACGATCCGCGTGAGCCCGAACACCTCCACCACGTCCATCCGCTTGGCCACCGCCTCGGACTCGGCGCGCGCCTGCATCGTCTGCCCGAAGTCCACCTCCACCATCTCGCCCTTGTCGGTGAGGTAGGCCACCACCGGCACCTTCTCCTTCTCGGAGATCGTCAGCGCCTTGCCCATCCGCACCTTCACCCCGCCCACCATGCGCTCCTCGGGCTGGTCCACGGTGGTGGTCACCTTGTAGCTCTCCAGGTCCGTGCCGTCCGTGATGGTGCCTGCCACCGGCGCCTTCCGGTACAGCGCCACCCGCGCCTGGTCCGCGTCCTCCACCACCTCGACGCTCGCGGGCAGGGTGCGCACCTCATCGGGCAGGCCGGGGCGCTTGCGCACCACGCGCAGGCCGCTGGGCGAGTTGGTGGCCTCCAGCCGCTGCTCGCCTCCATCGCCTTGCTGCTGCACCACGAAGGCCAGCAGCCGGCCGCCCGGCTTCGCCTCGTAGGTGCGCTCCTCGCGGTACAGGCGCTCGGAGAGCTTGGTGCCCACCGTGGCCTTGAAGACCATCTCGTTGATGCTGCGCACCTGGTCCTTGTGCCCGGGCACCAGCGAGAGGTCCGTGAAGAAGTACCCCACCTTCTTGTCCATCAGGTACAGCCCCAGCCACTCGCCGCCCTGCGGGCGCGGCGTCTTCAGCACGTCCGAGACGTCCGCCGCCTTGGCGGCGCCGCGGGCAGTGGGAGCAGGGGCCTGGGCCAGCGCCGGCATCGCGCACAGCAGCGCGAGGGACAGGCCCAGCAGGGGAGCAGTGGGGCGTGTGCGAGTCATCTCCCCCTCTTAACGGATGGGGTGGGGTTTTGTTCGCGGATTACAGGCGCTTGGCGAGGATGATGAGGTCATCCCCCACCTTGTAGAAGTCCCGGAACCGGGCCTCCTCGGTGTACTTCATGGAGGCGTAGAAGCCGCGGGTGGGGCCGTAGGCCTCCGTGGCGCTCGTCTCCACGCGGATGACGCGGGCGTTGCGCCGCCGCAGGTCGCCCTCCATGCCCGCAATCAGCGAGGCGCCCACGCCCTGCCCACGCACCGTCGGGTCCGAGGCGATCCAGTACAAGTCGAACGTCCCCTCCGTCATCGGCGTGGGGCCGTAGCAGATGTAGCCCACCAGGGCGTTGCCCCGGTCCGCCACGAGGATGGTGTAGTCGGGGTTATTCGGCGTGAGCGCGAGATCCACCAGCTCGATGGCGCACTGGATTTCTTCCTGCGAGAACGTTTCGATTCTGCGGATGAGCGCCGCGAGCGGCTCCCGGTCCTTTTTTTCGATGGGACGGATTTCCATAAGCTCTCTCGAGGGCGATCTCCACGAGGCGGGCCGCCAGGGCGGGGTAATCCATGCCGGCTGCCGCGGCGGCCTTGGCGTACCCTGCGCTCGGGTGGAGATCGCAGTTGGGGTTGATGTCGATGACGTAAGGTACGCCCTCGGGTGAAACACGCAGGTCTACGCGCCCATAGTCCAGGCAGTCCAGCGCCGTGAACGCATCCATCGCCGTGCGCACCAGCCGTGCTTCTAACGCGGCGTCCTCCAGCGTGCACAGCACTGAAGGGCTGTCCTGGCACTCGGCCGACTCCGTCTCCCACTTCGCCTTGTAGGAGACAATGTTCGGCCGGTTCTCGAAGGCCTTCCCGAAGCGGATCTCCGTGAGCGGCAAGGCGCGACGCGGCGCGTTACCCAACAGCGGGACGTAGATCTCCCGGCCGGAGATGAACTGCTCCACCAGCGCGGGCTGCTGGAAGGTGCGCAGCACCTCCTCGGTGGCGCGGACCAGGCCCTCCGGGCCATGAACCACGGAGTCGAAGTCCACCCCGACGCTGGCATCCTCGCGGGCCGGCTTGACGATGAGCGGATAGGGGAGCGCCACCGAGCGGATGTCCTCCACGCGCTCCACCACGGCGAAGGGCGGGGTGGAGATGCCTCGGGCGCGCAGCAGCTCCTTGGCCTTGGGCTTGTGCAGCGCCAGGCCCAGCGAGAGGGCGGACGAGCCCGTATACGGCAGCCCGAGCATGTCCAGCAGGCAGGGGATCACCATCTCGCCCCGGCTGTCGGCGGCCAGGGACTCGCAGAGGTTGATGACCAGGTCCGGCTGCATCCGCCGCAGCAGCTCCACGAACTCGAAGTGGTCGCCCTCGACGGCGAGCGGCTCGGCGTGAGTGTCGCCTCGGGTGAGGGCCTCGGAGAGCGCGGAGGCCACGCGCATCACATCCTCGCGAGCCTCCCTTCCTGGATCTTCTTCGAGGAGATCGTGGTCGCGGTTGTGCAGGATGACGATGTGCATTCGGTGGTGAAGAAGGGTTAGCACGTCCCCAAAGCCGATCCCAGCCCAACGCGAAGGCTTGACCGGCTGGCCGTCCGGTGTTTCTGGGAGTGCTGCTCGGCAGGGGTATCCAGGAGTATGGAAAGGGAACCATGCGGATTCGCGACCCCATCCACGGCACCATCGCGGTAAGCGACCCTGAGAAAGCTATCATCGACAGCCGGCACTACCAGCGGCTGCGGCATGTACGACAGTTGGGGTTCGGGGACCTGGCCTTCCCGGGGGCCACCCATACGCGGCATGCCCACTCCCTGGGAGCCATGCACGTGGCCTCGCGGCTGTTCGGGGCGGTGGCCGCTGGCTCGGAGTTGCCGGAGGACGTGCAAACCCGGTTCTGCACCGCGGTCCGGCTGGCGGTGCTGTGCCACGACCTGGGCCACATGCCCCTGTCCCACGCCTCCGAGCGCATCGCCCCTCCCCGAGCCTCCCTGAAGCTGCCCGCCTGGCTGGACGCCACCGCGGAGGGCGTCCAGGCCACCCACGAGGACTTCACGGCGAAGATTCT
This sequence comes from Hyalangium sp., assembly GCF_045802625.1. NCBI lineage: Bacteria > Pseudomonadati > Myxococcota > Myxococcia > Myxococcales > Archangiaceae > Hyalangium > Hyalangium sp. The sequence goes on from NZ_JBJMQP010000137.1 coordinate 4,574, forward strand.
GTTGGACAGCTCGCTCACGCCGCTCATCGAGCAACACTTCGGCCCGCTGGGCGTGCGCGCGGACGCGGTGGTGGGGCTGATTACCGGCGCGAAGCCGCCGACGGACCCGGGCTTCACGTACCGGGGCGTGGACTGGTCGCCGCTCTTGCGCGCGCTCGTGTCGGGCGAGCTGGACGCGGACCGGATGGACTACCTGCTGCGCGACTCCTTCTATACGGGCGTCAACTATGGCCGGTACGACTTCGAATGGATCATCTCGAACCTGAACCCGGCGGTGAAGGAGGGGCGGGCCTATCTGGCGCTGAGCCGGGCGGCGGCGTTCGCCTTCGAGGACTTCCTGCTCAGCCGCTACCACATGTTCGTCTCGGTCTATTACCACCACACCTCGGTGAACTTCGATCACATGCTGCGGCGCTACTACGAGGAGTCGCCCGGCGAGTTCGAGATCCCCTCGGACCCGGAGGACTTCCTGCTCTGCGATGACGCGGCGCTCTGGTACACGCTGCGGCGCTCGAAGAACCAGTGGGCGGAGCGCATCTCCACGCGGCGGGGCTTCAAGCTCCTGGCCCAGTTCACCGAGCGGGACACGGGGTATGACTTGGACGTGCTGCGCAGCGCGCTGGTGGCCGCGCAGCTGGAGCACTACGTGGTCGAGTCCCAGGGAGTGCTCTCGAAGTACTTCGACGAGGGGGCGGGCCCCAGCCTCTTCATCATCGACGTGTCCACGGGCCGGCTCACGGAGGTGGCGCGCTACACTCCGCTCTACCAGCGCTACAGCGGCTCGGTGCGGCTGACGCGGGTGTATGTGAGACCGGATCAGATCGAAGCGGCGAGGGTGCTGATGGGACGGCTGCTGGGACAGGCGGAACAGTCATGAGCGAGGCCCTTCCAGGCATGCCGCCCCCGCCTCCCCCCGCGGCGCCTCGGCCGGCGGCGGTGGTGGTGCTGTACCGGCGAGTGGGCGCGGGAGTGGAGGTGTTCTGGGTGAAGCGGGAGAAGGCGCTGCGGTTCGCGGGCGGCTTCTATGCGTTTCCAGGCGGGAAGGTCGACAAGGCGGATGCGCAGGTGCCGGTGCGAGGCGCCGCCGGACAGCAGGCCGCCGTCCTCGCTGCCGCCGCGCGAGAGCTCTTCGAGGAGACGGGGGTGCTGGTGGCGGAGGGCGCCGAGCGGCTGGGCCCCGAGCGGTTGAGGGAGCTGCGCCGGGCACTGCTGGCGGACGAGCGCAAGTGGAGCGAGCTGCTGACGGAGGCGGGCCTGGCGCTGCGAGCAGAGGACTTTCACCCCGCGGGCCGGTGGATCACCCCCCCGTTCATGCCGGTGCGCTTCGACACGTGGTTCTTCCTGGTGGAGGCCCCACCCCACGCGGTGGCGGAGCTGTGGCCGGGCGAGCTGACGGAGGCGACGTGGGTGAAGCCCCCGGAGGCGCTTGAGCGCTGGAGGCAGGGCACGGCGCTGCTGCACTCTCCGGGGCTGTACGTGCTCCAGGTGATGGAGCGGTTCGATACGCCGGAGGCGGTGCTCGCGCGGCTGGAGGCCCCTCCGCACTGCCCGGATCACGTCGCCACGCTGGTGGAGTTCCAGCAGGGCGTGCGGATCATCCCCATGGCGACGCCGACGCTGCCACCCGCCACGCACACCAACGGGTACGTGCTGGGCAATGGCGAGCTGCTCCTGGTGGATCCCGGCGCCGAGGATGCTCGCGAGTTCGAAAAGCTGAAGGAGCTGCTGGCCATCCTCGAGGGAGCGGGCATGCGTCCGGTGGCCGCGGTGCTCACCCACCACCACTGGGATCACATCGGCGGGGCAAGGCGGGTGAAGGAGCAACTGGGGATTCCGCTCTGGTGCCACGCGCGCACGGCCGATCGGCTCAACGTGCCGGCGGACCGGCTGTTGGAGGAGGGGGAGGTGCTGGAGCTTGCGGGCACTCCACCCCAGCGCTGGCGCGTGCTGCACACGCCGGGGCACGCGCGGGGACACATCTGCCTCGTGGACGAGCGCACCCGCGCCGCGGTGGCCGGGGACATGGTGGCCGGTGTGGGCACCATCGTCATCGATCCGCCCGAGGGGAACATGCGCGACTACCTGACGCAGCTGGCGCGGCTGCGCGACTGGCCCGTCACCACGCTGTACCCGGCGCACGGGGGCGCGATCCCGGACGGTCCGGGCAAGCTCCAGGAGTACATCGATCATCGCGCCGCCCGAGAGGCGCGGATCCTGGACGCCTTGCCCCGGACAGGGGCGACGCTGGCGCAGGTGGTGGAGCGGGCCTACTCGGACACGCCTCCCTTCCTGCACCCGGTGGCCGAGCGCAGCGCCCTGGCTACCCTGGAGAAGCTGACAGAGGAAGGGCGCGTCCGGGTCGATCAGGGGAGCTACTTCCCCCGCTGAGCGCTCCGGCAGGGGCGATCAGTGCTTCCGGTCGCCGCGATCGCCCTCGCCCTTCTTGGACTCGTGCTTGGCGTGGCGCTTGCGATCCTGCGAGAGCGAGCGGCCCACGTCGTCGACTTCCTTGAAACGTCCCTGGTCATCCCGGCGCACGTACCGCTTGTCACCCGGGGTCGGCTCGATGAGTTCACGCTTGCTGGACATGGTCGTCTCCTTGGGTTGAGTGTTGGAATGAAGGGGCCGCGTGTTAGCGCTTGCCCGTCTTGCGCTTGGCGGTGCCCCGCTTCGAGGTGCTCCGCTTGGCCGCGGCTCGCTTGGCGGCCACGCTGCGCTGGACGGACTTGCGCTGACGGGTCGCCGCAGCCTTCTTCGCCGCACGCGAGCGCTGGGCCGGAGTGCGTGAGGCCTGGCTGCGCTGGCCTCCACGGCGGGACGCCTGATGCGTCTCCGGCTGCCCGTACCCCGAGCCGCCAGGCTTCTCGCCACCATGGGACTCGGCGTTCACCGTGGCCCAGGCGCGCCGCTTCGCCTCCCCTTCACCGGCTCCGTGCTCGACATAGCTCTCGGCGATGTGCTCGGCGCGGCGCTTCTGCTTGTCCGTGTACTTGCTCTTGTCTCCACGTGGCATGTCGCTCTCCTTGGAGGCAAGGTCTGCATTGGTGGGCCCCCTGTGCAACCGCATCCGGTCCCGGCATCATTTTCTAAGAAAGCGGCTTTAATTGTTTTTTCGTGTTTTACTGTTTCAGGAGAGGGCCCGAGGGGATAATGGGCGTGTTGGGGGCGTCCATGTCTGTCAGCACCAGGATCCTGTTGTTCGCGGTGGTGTCCATCGGAGTCACCTGTGTGCTGGCTGGGGGCTACTTGTTCAGCTCGCGGACGGGCAGGCGGATCCGGGAGCGCGTGGTGGCCTCTCAGGAGCAGCTCGACATCCTGGGCCGGATGGATGACGACGTCTGGCTCTACTTGAACGCCCTGAGCCGGGCGCGGCAGAGCGGACAAGACACCGCCCTGGTCCTGAGGGAACAGCATGCGAGGGTGACCGCGCAGCAGGCGGAGATCGAGGCCAGCCTGGTTCGAGAGGGGGATGAGGGAGACGAGGGGGATGGAGCCGGTCCGCGGGAAGGGGAGCGAGAGCATCTCCAACAGGTCGTCCAGGAGCTGCTCCGCTGGCTCGAGCTCATCGAGCAGCGCGTGCGCTCGGAGCCGGCGCGGGCCCCGCTCCCGCCCGCCCTGGAGTGGGAGTTCTACCAGGACTATGAGCGCGGGGTCGGCGAGCACATCAGCGCTCTCCAGGCCCAGGAGCAGGAGGAGCTGACCGGGTTGCGCAGCCGGTGGGATGCGAACCTGCAGCGCGCCGGGAGCGTCGTGGTGGCCGCCACCCTGATCGCCATCGCCCTCACGGTGGTGCTGGCGCTCTCCACCCTGCTGCCGCTGCGAGGCTCGCTGCGCAAGCTGCGGGCCGCCGCGGAGCGTGTGGGCCGCGGGGACTTCGAGGTGGCGCTGCCGGACATGGGGCAGGACGAGCTGGGCCTGCTGGCGCGCGGCATGAATCGCATGGCGGGGGAGCTGCGCGGCACCCTCCAGGAGAAGCAGCGGCTGATGAAGGCCGAGGCCGAGGCCTCCGAGCGCGAGGCCCGCCGCTACAGCGCCATGCTGGAGGAGACGGTGCGCTCGCGCACCTCCGAGCTGGAGGCCACCAACGCCCGCCTGGAGGAGAGCCTGCGGCAGCTGCGGCACACCCAGGAGCAGCTGCTCTTCGCGGATCGGCTCGCCACGGTGGGCCGGCTCGCGGCGGGGGTGGGCCATGAGATCAACAACCCGCTCTCGTACATCCTCAGCAACCTGCGCTTCATCCAGCGAGAGCTGCTCCGGGAGGAGGCCGCCGCCTTGCCAGAGCGCGAGGAGCTGCAGCAAGCGGCCACCGACGCCAAGGAAGGCGCCGAGCGCGTGAAGCTGATCGTCCAGGAGCTCAAGCTGCTGTCCCGGCCGGACGACGTGGCGCTGGGCTCGGTGGAGCTCGGGGAGGTGGTCCGAGGCGTGACGAAGATCGCCGCGCAGGAGCTGCGCAACCGGGCGCGGCTGGTGGAGGACTTCCGGGAGGTGCCAGCGGTCTGGGGCAACGGCCCGCGGTTGGGCCAGGTGGTGCTCAACCTGCTCATCAACGCCGCGCACGCCATTGATCCGGGGCGGGAGGAGCAGAACGAGGTGCGGGTGGTGACACGGGAGCGCGGCGCCGGGAGCGTCATCCTGGAGGTGAGCGACACCGGGTGCGGCATTCCGCCGGAGAACCTGGAGCGCATCTTCGAGCCGTTCTTCACGACGAAGCCCATTGGCATGGGCACTGGGCTGGGGCTGTCGGTGTGCCGCAACATCATCAGCTCGATGGGGGGCACCATCCAGGTGGAGAGCGAGGTGGGGCGTGGCACCACCTTCCGCATCACCCTGCCCACGGTGGAGGCCAGAAACGGCGTAGGGAGCCAGAAGCCAGTGTCCTGAGCGGCCCGAGCCAGGCCGATACTCGGGGCGTGACGGCCTGAAGGCCATCTGGCCGATGCGGCGCGGCGCGAGTTGCGGCAAAAGGGGGGCATGAACCTTCTTGCTTCGTCCCCGCTCCCGAAGTCTCGATTTCTCTCACTCCTCTCGTGCGCGCTGGTCCTGGCGGCGTGCCAGGGGCCGCAGCAGGCCCTACGGGAGCCTGGAGCGAGTACGAAGTCATTCTCAGCCCTGGCCGGCCGGGAGGTGGCCCACGAGGAGTCCTCCTTCGAGGGCGAGGGAGGGCTCAAGCTCTTCTCGCAGTCCTGGCGGCCGGTGGGCGAGGAGCCAAAGGCAGCGCTCATCGTGGTGCACGGGTTGAGGGACCACAGCAGCCGCTACGGCGAGCTGGCCGAGCACCTGGTGGGGCAGGGCTTCGCGGTGTACGCGTTCGACTTGAGGGGCCACGGGCGCTCGGAGGGCGTTCGGGTCTACATCGACTCGTTCGAGGAGTACCTCTCGGATCTGGGCATCTTTCTAGCGCAGGTGCGTAAGCAGGAGCCGGGCCGGCCGGTGTTCCTGCTGGGGCACAGCATGGGCGGGGCGATCGTGACGCTCTTCACGATCGAGAAGAAGCCGGACATCCAAGGGATGGTGCTGAGCGCGCCGGCGCTGAAGCCAGGAGCGGACGTGTCGAAGGCGCTGATTGCCACGACGAAGGTGGTGGGAGGCATCCTGCCGAACCTGAAGGTGCTGGAGCTGGACCCGAAGCAGTTCTCGCGAGACCCGGCGGTGGTGAAGGAGAACGAGACGGATCCGCTGATCTACCAGCAGGGAGGCCCGGCGAGGACGGCGTCCCGGCTGCTCTCGGCGCTCAACACGATCTCCGAGCGGATGGAGGAGGCGTCGACGCCAGTGCTGGTGATGCACGGCACGGCGGACACGGTGACAGACCCGGAGGGAAGCAAGGCGCTGGTGCAGCGAGCGAGCTCCAAGGACAAGACGCTGAAGCTGTATGACGGGCTGTACCACGACCTGCTGCACGAGCCGGAGAAGGCGCAGGTGACGGCGGACGTGGTGCAGTGGCTGGTGCAGCACGCGAACGCGGCGCACTGAGGAGTAAGTCGGGAGGTGCCCCACTGCCATGCCTCAGGGGGCACCGGAGTTCATGACAGAGCCAGCCCTTCTCGCGCCTGGACAAGATCAGCATGAGGCTGAAAGGCGCCGCCAAGAGAGACCAAGCTCTCGGGGAGCAGGGCTTGGCTCGGGGATTCTTGCCATTCATGGGAGGAGCATAACCCCCTACGGTCGTGGCAGGCATCTCCAGCCGGTGAACCTGTCCCGGCTGGAGCACATACCGGGAAGTGGCGCCCGAGTGCCGCACCACTGCACCTCCACGTTCACCGTGGCACCTGGGGCGAGCGTCCCCAGGCCGAAGTGCAGACGCTGGTCTCCCTGCGCCCCAAGCCCCGTCACGGCCTGCTTAGCCGAGTGGAAGACCAGAGGTGAGGACGATGACCCCGGACATGACCCCGCTGCCCGGAGCCAGCCCTTACAGGCCGACGCGGACCATGAACTCGATCTCGCGCTCGGGGCTGGAGAGATCCTCGGTCTCCCGGCACACGGCGGTGACGGTGTAGAAGCGGGTCTTCGCCTGGTGGGTGTCGCCGTTGGAGATGTCCTGCACCTCGCGGTTGGGATCCTTCATCGTGCTGGACACGTCTCGGGCGCTGACCTCGGCCAGCTTGTTGAAGTGCCCCGTCCTCAGCTTGGTGCCGCGCAGATCCTCGTCGATGACGATCTTCGAGGGCCCTTCGAAGTCCAGCATGTTGAGCTTCGAGAGGAACAGGTTGCGAGCCGCCTGGACGCACGAGGACATGGTGTCCTCCTGGGTCTGGATCTCCGAGGCGGCGCGCTCGGTGCCCGTGAAGGAGATGGCGCCCGCCACCAGCAGGGTGACGAGCACCACGACGATCATGGCCATGACGAGCGCCATGCCGCGAGGGTGGGGATTCAAGGAGTGCATGGGACGCATGGGGTTTCAGCCTCCACCGGGGTTGATGGGAGCAAACTGCCGGTTGAGCAGCAGGTTCTTGGGAGCAAGGGACTCGCGCAGGATGGCGCGCAGGTAGTGGCCGCCCGAGGGCGTGAAGTCCGCCGCGACAGGGCCCAGGTTCAGGTTCTCCAGGTGGCGCCAGGGGACAGTGCCGTTGGCCAGCGGCGCTCCATCGGGATACGGAGTGTTGTCGGGCCGCAGCAGCAGGTTGTCTCCCGGCGCTTGCGGATCCGGCTGCGAGCTGCGCGACACGAGCGTCAGCCGCACCTGGCGGATGTTGGCGGGGTGGTCCAGCAGCCGCTTGTAGGGCATGTCCTGCGGGTCCACCGCGTTGAGGCCCACGTTGAAGAACCAGCCATGGGGCAGGTTGATCAGGTCGCGCTCCTCCCACTTCTCGCCGTAGTGCTCGGGGGTCATGGGCTCGTTGACGCCCAGGATGATGGGCGTCTGGTCCGTGTCCTTGTTGTTGGTGTCGAGGATGTAGGCCACCTGCAGCTGCTCGATGCCCTCGGCCACGGGCACCGCGTCGTTGAGGTCGATGGTGCCGTCACCCTGGGCATCCGTGGCGCTGGGCATGTCCAGCCCCTGGTGCATCATCAGGTAGGGCTTGCGCTCGGGCGTGCTGGGGTTGCCATCTTCGTCATACATGCCCACGAAGAAGGCGGCGCGGTGGACGAGCAGCACGTGCGGCGGCTGCCTGCTGAAGCAGGCGTGCGTGAAGCCCGGATCGCTCTGCTCGTGGAACAGCCGGCCAGGGCCGAGGATGGGCGAGTTGGGCGCGCTCGTCTTGTCCGTCTGATCCAAGGGAATCTCCGTGGTGCCCGCGGGGACGTACTGCCCCACGGTGACGAACACGTGCGGCGGGTTCTCGTCCACGGTGATGTCCGGGAAGTTGGGATCGCGATCACAGAGCACGAGGAGGATCTGTCCCTTGCGCAGCGGCTCGCGCAGCGGCTCGGACGGCTGCAGGGTGATCTTCGCGGAGGAGACAGCGCTGGCCCTGCGGCGGAAGAGCGCATCCCGCCAGTGCACCACGAGCGCATCCGGGTAGCCGGGCTCCTGCTTGCCGGTGACGGCGTTGAACGAGTCGTAGGCGAGGATGGCCCTGTCCGGGTTGACGCCGTAGCCGGCCACGCGCAGGTGGCGCCCCATGAAGCCGAGCGCCTGGCGTGCGTTGGCCTGCACGCCGCGGCGGCCCTCATGGGCCTGATACTGCTGGGCCTGGGAGATGAACGTGAGGCTGATGCCCGTCAGCACCACGGCGCCCACGGCGGCGCCGACCAGCAACTCCAGCAGCGTGAAACCTCGAGAGCGAAGGGACTTGCGCATGGCTCACAGCTCCAGGGCGGTCTGCGGGTCTCCGGTCAGCGCCGCGACGTTGTATTTGACGGCCCAGGTGTTGATCTGGCGCAGGCCTCCGCCCGGAGCGGGGAAGCGCACCATGATGAGGACGCGGATCTGATCCACCTGGTTGTAGCGGTTGGGGTTGGGCACGCGCAGCGCGCGCCAGGCCACCTGGTAGAAGCTGCCCTGGCCCTCGGAGGTGTAGATGGCGTCCGCGGCCCCGAGCAGTGGACGCGCCGCCGTCTGGGCCACCGCGTCGTGCAGCGTCACCAGCCCATCCAGGTTCGCCATGTTGGCGAACTCGGGATCGTTCTGCGTCAACGAGGTGGGCACGTTGAGCGAGGGATGATCGAAGGGCAGCCGCTCGAAGGCGTCGGCGAGATCCCTCCCGAGCTTGCTGGCGGTGGTCTGCGAGTTGGCCAGGTTGTTCTGCTGGCTGGCCAGCACGTTCATCTGCATGACGCCGAGGATGCCGACGGAGAAGACGACGAGCGCGGCCATGGCCTCGATGAGGGTGGAGCCGCGAGGAGACAGGTGCGAGGAGCTCATGGAAAGGCAACCTCCTAGAAGACGACGGTGGCGCCCGCGGGCGCGGAGACGGTGAGCAGCTTCGGAGCGAAGCCCTGCTCGGCCTGGGTATCGGGAGCGAAGGCGATGACGGCACCGGAGGGCGCATCGCCCGTCATCACCTGCAGCGTGCCGTCCGGGTTGAAGCGCAGCACGCCATAGGAATGCCCCGCTTTGTCGACGCAGAAGTTGCAGCCCGCCAGGAGCTCCTGCGTGGGCTGGTTCGGGGCGGTGGGAGTGGTCAGCGGCGTGGCGACGGCGATGGCGTTGAAGGGCGCGGGCAGCGGCTTGTGGATGAGCGAGGAGTCCAGGTCCAGGAAGGCCAGTCCGCTGCTGCTCACGCCGGCCCCGGTTCCCAGCACCAGCTCGTCTCGAATGGGCGCGTTGACCGTCACCACGGTGCCGTCGGGCTGCGTGCGAGTGAAGGCCAGCGCCACCGCGGGCCCCTGCGTCAGATCCAGCGCGTTCCAGTTGGGCGTGGGCGTGTCCTCCGAGCGCTCCAGCACCTGGACGCGCACGCGGCGATCCGCCGTCTGATCAATGACGACGTAGTGGGGCGAGCCGCGGCTGATGGCGCGCAACTGTGCGCTGTTGATCAACGCCGTGACGTCGAACACGGCGTTGTTCATCCGTGCCTTGCCCATCCCGTAGACCATGTAGGTCACGGCCAGCGCCGCCAGGATGATGAGGATGACCACGGTGGTCATCACCTCGAGCAGCGTGAAACCACGAGGGTGCCGCGAGTGCGCGAACATGCGAGGGCCTCCTGCGATGCCTCGCCTGTCGCAAAGCGCGGGCCTGACCGAGCGCCACGCAACTCAGCGGAACCACGCGTGTGGGCGTCGCGCGCCTGCCCGCTCCTCAACAGGCGCGCTTCGCAAACTTTGCACACCGCAAAGAGTGTAGGGCGCGAGCCGCGGACCGGGCGGTGCTCGGATGAAGGAGACTCGCGCGGCTCTCGCTACCCCTCGGAGGCGGCGGCTGCCATCCGGGCGTTACGGCTGCGGCGGATGAAGACGAACGTCAGCGGAATGAGCGCCAGCAGCACCTGCGGCACCAGGGAGATCGCATCCGGGAAGATGCCGAGCACCTCCACGCTGAAGAAGGGGATGGGCGCCAGCGGCAGCACGGCCACCTCCTGGAGCGAGTGCAGCCCCTTGCCCAGCAGGATGACGGCGGTGGCGACGAGCAGCACGGTGGACGCGTTGAAGAGCGTCTTCATGGGCAGCCGGTAGCCCACGCGGTTCACGAAGAGCACCAGCCCCATGAGCGCCACGGCGCCCGCCAGCGAGCCCCAGGCCACTCCCGAGGCCGAGTCCACCGCCAGGCCCTGGAGGAACACCGCCGTCTCCACGCTCTCGCGCAGCACCGCGGTGAAGGCGATGACGAACAGGCCCAGCGTGCTGCCGCGGCCGAGCGCGCCCTGCATCTTCTGGCGCAGCTCGCCCATGAAGCGGCTCATGTTGGCGCGCGCATTGAGCCACAGCGCCGCGTACACCAGCATGCCCACGGCGATGAGCGCGGTGACGCCCTCGACCATCTCGCGGTTGGAGCCGGCCAGCACGTGCCGGCCGAAGACGTAGGCCAGCGCGCCCACCACGAGCGCGGACATCCACGCCGCGTGCACCACGCGCACGTGGTGCATGGCCTCCATCTTGCGCATGGCCGCCAGCAGCGCCGCGACGATGACCGTGGCCTCGAAGCCCTCGCGCAGCAGGATGAGGAAGGTGAGCCAGAGCACGGAGAACAGGTCCCCCGTCGTCCCGCTGCCGCGCCGGGCCTGATCCAGCAGCGTGAGCAGCTCGCGCCCCTCGTCCTGCAGGTGCGGGCTGCCCCGCTCGGCGGCGATCCGGGACTGCATGAAGGCGTGCTCCAGCTTCTCCACCAGGTGCGGATCCCGGGAGCGCAGCTTCACCTCCACCGGCTCCACGCCGTTGAGGTACGCCTCCAGCAGCGCGGTGCGCGCACCCACCGCGTCACCCGCGGCGCCCTTGCGCAGCGCCTCCTCCACGTGGTTGCGCGCCACCAGCAGCGAGCGCTCCTCGTCCGCGTCCGGCAGCTTGCGGCGCAGGCACGCGAGGCTCTTCTCTCCGTGCTCGGCCGCGAGCTCCGGATCCGTGGCGGTGGCCAGCCGCTCCAGGGACACGCTCGGCGGAGCGCCCTCGCACGGCGGCTGGCGGAGCGTGAAGATGAAGAAGGCGAGCGACCAGCGCTGCTCCTCGGAGAGCGTGGGGAAGCCGGGCATCGGCGTGCCCGGGACACCGAAGCTGATGATGTTGAAGGCCTTGTACGGCATCAGCCCGGACATGAGCTCCGGGTCCTGGAAGTTGGCGGGCTTGGGATCCATCGTCTTGGCGATGGGCACCTGGCCTCGGCCATCCAGGCCGTGGCAGGCGGCACAGGCCACCTGGAAGAGCTTCTCACCCTGGGGCAGGCTCGGCGGCTGGCGCGGGCTGCGAGACAGGCCACCGGCGAGCACCAGATCCTCCACCAGCGCCGCACAGTCCCGGCTGACGCCGTCTGGATCCTCGCCCTTGTCCACCCGAGCCTTCACCTCCTCGAGTCGCGGGAGGAAGCCCAGCGCGGCCGGGCCCAGCTCGTGAGCGGTGGCCATGGCCTCGGAGATGAAGCTGCGCTGCTCGGCCAGCTCGGACTCGGACTTGGACTCGACGGCGTTGGGGTAATCGGCTTGGAGGTACTGGAGGATGCCCACGAGCTGATGCCACGTGCGCCCGTTGGACGATGCGCCCTCGTCGGCAGCCCCGGCGGACAGGGGCACTGCGAGCAGGAGCAGCGGCAGCAGGAGCAGAGCACGGGAGCGTTTCACGCCTCCCGTTCTACCAGTTCGAGGGCGACATCTCAATTTTGATAATCAAAGTCAAAATTGGCTCCAACCCTCCAGCATGGCGCTTCTCGGGGGACCGAAGGCGTTCCCTGGAGGACAGGCGGGTAAGGGTAGGTGAGTGTGTCAGGGACGGGGCGAGGAGCTTGCCCGCTCGTAGGTGAGGAAGGCGTAGGGCAGGGCGTCCGGGGTGTCGGCGGGGTGGTGCTCTTCCTCGATCAGCTTCCACGTGGAGAGGTCCACCTCGGGGAAGCGGGTGTCTCCGGGCACGTCGCGCTCGATGCGGGTGAGGTAGAGCCGGTCCAGCCGGTCCAGCGTCTGCGCGTAGAGCTCCGCTCCTCCGGTGATGAAGACCTCGTCATCGCCCCGGGCCAGCGCGAGCGCCTCGTCCACCGAGTGCGTCACCTTCACGCCCTCGGGCGCGTAGCCGCGCTGGCGCGTGATGACGATCATGGTTCGGCCAGGCAGCGGGCGGCCGATGGACTCGTACGTCTTGCGGCCCATGACGAGCGTGTGCCCCATCGTGAGCTGCTTGAAGCGCTTGAGGTCCGCGGGCAGGCGCCACGGGAGCTGGTTGTTGACGCCGATGACCCGGTTCGAGGCCATGGCGACGATGGCCGACAGCCTCATACGGCCACGGGCGCCTTGATGGCGGGGTGGGGCTCGTAGCCCTCGAGCGTGAAGTCCTCGTACTTGAACGAGAACAGGTCCTTCACCGCCGGGTTGAGCTTCATGCGCGGCAGCGGGCGCGGCTCGCGCGAGAGCTGAGTCTGCGCCTGCTCCACGTGGTTCAGGTAGAGGTGCGCGTCTCCGAGGGTGTGGATGAACTCGTGCGCGGTGAGCCCTGTGACTTGCGCCACCATCATCGTGAGCAGCGAGTACGAGGCGATGTTGAAGGGCAGCCCGAGGAAGATGTCCGCGCTGCGCTGGTAGAGCTGGCAGGACAGGCGCCCGTCGGCCACGTAGAACTGGAAGAGCACGTGGCAGGGCGGCAGCTTCATGGCGGGCAGGTCCGCCACGTTCCACGCGCTGACGAGGTGGCGCCGCGAGTCCGGGTTCTTGCGCAGGCCGTCGATCAGCACGCGCATCTGATCAATGTGCTCGCCGTTGGGCGCGGACCACGAGCGCCACTGGTGCCCATAGACGGGCCCGAGGTTGCCCTGGGCATCGGCCCACTCGTCCCAGATGGTGACGCCCTGCGCCTGGAGCGAGCGCACGCTGGTGTCTCCCCGCAGCATCCACAGCAGCTCGTGGATGATGGACTTCAGGTGGAGCTTCTTGGTGGTGACCAGCGGGAAGCCCTGGGTGAGATCGAACCGGAGCTGATGGCCGAAGAGGCTCAGCGTCCCGGTGCCGGTCCGGTCGCTTTTCTTCGTCCCGTGCTTCAGAACGTGGTCGAGCAGCGCAAGGTAGGGTTTCATGGGGCCATGAAGATCTACACGAAGACAGGTGATGCCGGGGAAACGGCGTTGTTCGGCGGCGGACGCGTTCCGAAAGACGACGATCGGGTGGACGCGTACGGCGAGGTGGATGAGCTGAACGCGACACTCGGGCTGGCGCGCAGCCTGTCCGTGCCTCCGGATCTGGGGACGCTGCTCCAGCGGATCCAGGAGCAGCTCTTCACGGTGGGAGCCGTGCTGGCGACACCCCAGGGCACCAAGGCGTCGGCGCAGATCCCCACGCTGAAGGCCGAGTGGGTACAGGACATGGAGAAGGCCATCGACGGCTTCGAGACGGAGCTGCCGAAGATGACGCACTTCATCCTGCCCGGGGGCAGCCAGGCGTCCAGCGCGCTGCACCTGGCGCGGACGGTGTGCCGGCGGGCCGAGCGGCGCGTCGTCCCGTTGATCCGCTATGGGAAGGTCTCGGCGGACGTGGGCGTTTACCTCAACCGGCTCTCGGATCTGCTTTTCGTCATGGCGCGGGTGGCCAACCACCGGACCGGACTGCCAGATGTGAAGTGGATACCGGAGAAGCCGTAGAAGGCCTTCCCCGGGGACGGGGGAGCGGTAGAAGAGAAGCGCCGTGAACCCGCTGCCCACCACCTACCTGCGTCAGCTCGCCGAGGCCGTCGGATTCGACCTCGTGGGCTTCGCACGCGCCGAGCCCATCCCGCCCGAGTCCCTCTACTCGTGGATTGAAGCGGGCTACGCGGCGGACATGGACTGGATGAAGGAGCGGGCGGCCGAGCGGCTCGACGTCACCCAGCTCCTGCCCGGAGCGAAGACGGTGGTGGTCTTCGCCAACAACTACTACCGGAACGATTCGGAGGCGGAGGGCTCGCCCATCGCGAAGTACGCGAGGGGGCGGGACTACCACTCCACGCTGCGGGACCGGATGAAGGCCTTTCGGAAGGCGGTGCAGGCGGAGCACCCCGGCATCGGCACGTATGGGAGCGTGGACAGCGGCCCGCTGATGGAGAAGGTGTGGGCGGCGCGAGCGGGCCTGGGCTACGTGGGCAAGAATGGCTGCTTCATCACCGAGCCCTATGGCTCCTGGGTGCTGCTGGCCACGGTGGTGCTCGACGCGGAGGTGGATGGCTACGCGGCCGGGCCGCTGGCGGACCGGTGTGGCCACTGCCGCAAGTGCCTCCTCTCCTGTCCCACGGGCGCGCTGGTGGGCAACGGCCGCGTGGATGCGCGTGCGTGCCTCTCGTACCAGACCATCGAGAACCGTGAGCGCGAGGTGCCCGAGTCGTTCCGGGCCGAGATGGACAACCTCGTGTTCGGTTGCGACATCTGCCAGGACGTGTGTCCCCTGAACCGAAAGCCCGTGTTCGCGGAGCACCCGCGGTTTGCTCCGAGGGCCGTCGCGGGTCTGGGGGTGATGGAGCTGGCCGGGCTGACCGCCGAGCAATACGAGAAGTTCATCCCGGGCACGGCGCTGGCGAGGGCGCACTATGATGGGCTGCGGCGCAATGCCGTCTACGCGCTGGGAGCGGCGCGGGAGGCGAGCGCCCGGCCCCTGTTGGAAAAGCTCAGCGGGGATTCGAGCGAACTGGTACGTAGCGCCGCGCAATGGGCGCTTCGACAGCTCGCGCAGTGAGCGACGCATCCCCGTCTCCGGCACTGCCGTCTTCGCCTCCGTCTCCGGCGCCGCTGGGGAGGGTGTACGCGGCGCTGTTCCTCCAGGTGCTGCTCAGCGCCGGGACGTACCTGGCCGGCAAGCGGGCCATGGAGGAGCTCTCTCCCTCGACCACCATCCTCTGGCGCTTCCTGCTCAGCGGGACGACCTTCGTGCTGATCCTGCTCCTGACGCCGGGGCCGAAGCTTCCGCCGCGCTCGGAGTGGCGGAAGACGCTGTGGCTCGGGTTGCTGGCGGGGCCGGTGAACCAGCTCCTGTTCTTCACGGGGCTGGCGCGCACCCCGGCGGCGCACGGGGCGCTGCTGTACGCCATGACGCCGCTCGGCGTGTACGTGACGAGCCTGCTTCGAGGCCAGGAGCGGCCCTCGTCCCGGGCGGCGGCGGGCATCATCACGGCGTTCACGGGCGTGGTGGTGCTCTTGCTGGGACGCGGGTTGGCGAGCGCGCGAGGCTCGCTGGTGGGAGACCTGCTCATCCTCGGGGCGGTGGTGGCGTGGGTGCTCTACACGACGGAGGGGCGCCCCTTCGCGGCGAGCTACGGCCCCATCCGCGCGACGGCCTGGAGCATGATCGCGGCGACGCTGTTGATGCTGCCGCTGGCGCCGTTCGCGCTGCGTCCCTCCGAGGTGCTGAACGCGAGCCTGGCCGCGCGAGGCTCGGTGGTGTACGTCGCGCTGCTGACCTCGGTGGTGGCGTACCTGCTCTGGTACTACGCGCTGTCCAAGGTGCCGGCGTCGAAGGTGGCCATCTTCTCCAACCTGCAGCCGGTGGCCACGGCGCTCGCGGCGTGGGCGCTGATGGGGGAGGCCCTGCACTGGGAGCTGGCGGTGGGTGGCGTGCTGGTCATCGCTGGAGTCCGGCTCACCCAGGGCGCGAGCGTGCAGCCCGCCCCTTCCACGAGGCTCGAGGAGCGCCGGACTACCTGAGCCCTGTTCTGGCGCGCAGCCCTAAGAGTTGTTCCAGCAGCTCTGTTCGGTAGAGATGCTGGCGGGGCAGCCGCAGCAGGCGCTGTTCGGCTTCATCCAGGAGACGACGAGCCTTCGGGGCGTGCTCAGGGTGTTGTTGGCACCACAGCAAGAACAGGGCCGCGATGTGGTAGCGCCGCTCGACATCGGTGTAACCCAGCCGTTGGATGCGGCGCAGAGTACGTCCAAAGATGGGCCACGGGCAGTCGAGCCCGAAGGCTGCATTGACAAGCTCCTCGGCGATGCGACGCCGGATCTCGAGTCGCTCGGTCTCAGAGGAGACTGTTGCGACGAGCCGCTTCTGGAGCGCCATGAATTTCGGCTCCAGCTCCGCGAACGAATCGTTGGAGGTGGCGACGATGAGCTGGCCCAGCTCACGCGAGATCGCCAGGGATCGTTGCTGTCCGCGCGTGAGCTGCTTCAGCGGCATGGCTTGTTCAGCGCTAATTCGGGCCACACACCGTTGCTGCGCATGCAGAGATCACGGCACGGATAGCACTGGCTGTGCCCCTTCTTGTCGCCCGGGATACTTTGAATTTCTGAGTCAAGGCAGTTCGTGAATGCCTCGTCACAGCGCTTCTTCAACTCCGGGTATGGAAGACACTGGCCGATCTCGGGCGGTTCCCCCATGGATGAACACCCACCCGTCAACCCCACAACTACAGCGCACATCGCAACCCATCCAAGCGCTCGCATTACAGGGCATGATACCAAACCACCTATGCCATGAAGGTCCACCCCCCAACTCCGCAAGCTCCTTCTCCTGCCCCCGCTCGCAGGCGGCTGACGCGCAGGCAACTCCTATGGGGTGGCGGTCTCCTGACCTCTGTTACTGGATTGCTGGGCGCGGTGGCACTGCGAAGGCGCTCCCAGGCTCCAGAGCGACAGTCGCCGGTTCCCCAGGGCACCTCCGAAGGTGTCTTCCTCGTTCGGCGTGCGGCACAGGATGCAGTCGCTGGACGGGTGGAGAGTGCGCGAGTTGCGATCGCGGAAGCGTTGACACGCGCACCTGACCATCCGCCCGCGCTTCTGGTCCTGGTCTGTATCGCCCTCGAGGAGGGCAATCCCCGCGAAGCCGATCTTGCTCTCGGCCGCCTTCGATCTGCCACTCCCAGGCGAATGGAGCATGTGTTCTTGGAGCGACTGCTCGCGTACCGAAAGCGTGAGCCCTTATCAGGTTGGAGCCCGGCATTCCTCGCGGCGTGGATGGATGCGGGCCGACCGGACTTCGAGGCCCAGCACCTCCTCGCGGATACGCCGCTCGAAGCTCACGACAACGAAGTGCTCAAGGAACGCTGGCGTGGCACCTCATCGGTCCCTGCTCGATGGATACTCACGCTTGCCTCGAGCCCCATTGATCCCGAACAGGCGAAGTGGTTGCTCCAGCAGCTTCCCGAAGTGGGAGACGTGGCCCTTTTCCTTGCGGCGTTCAACGTGCTGATCCGTGAGGCACTTCCAGATGACCTCCGCGCCCAGGCCGCTGTCGAAGTGCGCCGACGGCTCTCTCAACTCGCTGGGATGCATCCCCGCTCCATGCAACTGCAGCTCTTGTCATATCTGCATGGCTCTTCCGAGGACGCTCCGCTCGACATCGACGACCTCACCATGCTCCGTACCGTCTCTGAATTGCCCTTGTGGAGGGAGACCTCCCTGGCAGACACCTTCCTCTCGGCGCGGAAGGCTCTTCGGGAGTCAGGCCTCGCCAACGCCGGCCAGCACGCCTTCACTGTGGCGAGCCAGTCCATCACGGATAAGGGCAGTTACCTCTTGCGGAAGCGAGCGAAAGCCACCCGGAGTAGCCTGGCTCACGGAGCACGTCACCCGCTTGGCAACATTCTCTCCAATGTCGGCACACGCATGGCCGAGAACTCCACGCTTCTGGAACGCACCCTGGGGTTGCTGATGATGCAGCGCGGTGCCGAGGATGCCGAGGATCCTGTCGCGATGGGGAGGGCGGCTGCGCGGCTGGACGAGGTGTACGCCGCACAAGCGGCTTGGCGCCGGGCAGCCGTGGATCTCTGGCCTCTGCATTCCCTGAGGGAGGAAATGCTGGAAGCCAGTGCACGAGATGAGAACGCGCTCCAGCGAACCTTCATGGCACAGCCGCACGTTCCTTGAGCCGCGAGCAGCGATGGCACCGCTGCTCCGATGGAAGGCACCGCAGTTGGCAGCCCCCTGTGTCTCGCCGAGCTACAGCGTGAATCACTTCCCGTCGGGGTCCCAGTCGGAGATGTCCTTCTTGGGCTCCGGGGGCGGCTTCGGGCGCGGAGCCTCCGTCTTGGAGGGCTGCTGCTTCGGCGGAGGCGGCGGAGGCGGTGGATCCTCATCGGCCACCGGATCCGGCTGTGCGGCCTTCGCCGTCACCGCGGGCCCCGGCTTCGCGGTGGGCTTGGTGGGTTCCGGGGGCTTCACTGGCTCGGACTTCGCGGTGGGCTTGGCGGGTTCCGTGGACTTCACCGGCTCGGACTTCGCGGTGGCCTCGGGCTTCGCGGGGGTCTTGGGCTCCGGAGCCTTCACGGGTTCGGGCTCCGGCGCTGGCGTGGAGGCGCGATAGACGTCACGACGCACCGAGGGCTCGACGGTCTCCGCCTTGGGTGAAGGCGTGGGGGCCGGCTTCTTCTCGGAGGCCCCCTTGCTGCTGGTGGCCTGTGCAGCGGGTGCCTCGGCCTCGTCACCGGTGGCGCGATAGACGCCCGAGCGGCCACCACTGCTGGAGCTCGCCGGATGGCTGGAGGACGCTGAAGCGGGCGCCTCGTCGTCGAGCGAGCCCTCGTCGGGGGAGGCGTGATGGCTCGGCTCTTTCGCCGGTGGCGGCTTGGGGCCGGGCTGGGGCTCGATGCCCAGCTTCTCCCGCTCCTGGAGCGAGTAGTGGCGCTCGCGGCACTTATCGTACTTCTGCTTGCAGCGCTGCAGACAGGTGCCGAGCTTGCTGTACGTGCGCGTGCTGCTGCCGTACTCGACAGTACAGTCCTCGCGACAGTCGGAGTTGTCCTCCTGGCAACCAGCGGGAGCTTCCGAGCCCTGGGCGGCGGCCGGCCCGGCCAGGAGGGTGAGCAGCAGCAGCGGGAGTACACGCATGACAGATGGAGAACCTAGCAGTCTTTAGCCCCCCCTGCCTCGGGGGGCCGCGCTATCGTTCCCTCCAGCACCGCGCCACCAGCACCGCGGAGGACACACATGGCAGGCATCCGGGTGGGCATCATTGGAGGCGCCGGGCTCTTGGAGTGGCTGGCCGCCATGGGCAAGGGCGAGCCGCACCTCATCGAGACGCCCTTCGGCCCCACCTCCGGCCCCGTCTTCACCCTGGAGCTGGACGGCGTCCCAGTCGCCGCGGTGGCCCGCCATGGCGCCGGGCACCAGTTCAGCCCCACGCGAGTGCCCTACCGCGCCAACCTCTTCGCCCTCAAGGTGCTGGGAGTCTCCCACGTGCTCGCGTACGGCATGGTGGGCAGCCTCCGAGAGTCCATCCACCCGGGCCACCTCGTCATTCCGGATCAGGTCATCGACCGGACCTACCGGCGGCCCTGCACCTTCTATGACGATCTGGTGGTGCACGTGGAGATGACCTCTCCCTTCTGCGACACGCTGAGGCATGTGCTGTGCGACGCCTCCCAGGGCAGCGACACGCGGGTGCACCCTCAAGGCAACTACATCTGTATCGAGGGACCGGCGCTCAGCACGCGCGCCGAGAGCCTCATGTACCGGAGCTGGGGCGGAGATCTGATCGGCATGACGGTGATGCCGGAGGCCAAGCTCGCGCGCGAGGCGGAGCTGCACTACGCGATGGTGGCCGTGCCCACCGACTATGACTCCTGGCAGCCCGCCGCCAGCCCCGATCCGGACGCCTTGAACGCCGCTCACTTCCAGAACCGGCTGGCCGCCAATGCGAGCGCGGTGGCCCTCGTGCGCCGGGCCTTGCCGCGAGTGGCCGCGGCCCCCTTTCAGTGCACTTGTGACTCCGCCCTGGCGCTCGGCATCTGGTCCGATCGCAGCCGCATCTCCAACGAGGTGCGCACCCGGCTGCGTCCGCTGCTGGGCAAATACCTGCCCCCCGAGGTGGCCTGACGGAGGGTGGTGGAGCGGGGGCTCGTCCGCCCGCCTGCTGCCATCCGCCAACTTCATCCCCACTTTCCACTGCCAAACCCAGGAGGGTGGCAAGGGGGGCAGATGAGGTTGTTCAGGCTCGAGAACCTGACCTGGCGCGAGTTCGGCCGGCGCTTCGTGAAGGAGTTCCAGGAGGACACCGTCACGGACTGCGCGGCGCAGCTCTCGTACTACTTCCTCTTCTCGCTGTTCCCGTCCCTCTTCTGCCTCGTCACGCTGGCGGCCTACCTGCCCTTCGCGCCTGGCGCGGTGGAGGCCATGATCCAGCGCCTCGCCCCCCTGGTGCCGGGGGAGGCCCTGTCGCTGGTCCAGGATCAGCTGCACTCCCTGGTGAACCAGCCCCGGCCGAAGCTGCTGACGTTCGGCCTCCTGGTGGCGCTGTGGTCGGCCTCGCGCGGCGTGGACGCGCTGCGCACCGCGCTCAACCTCGCCTATGACGTGTCCGAGTCCCGGCCCTTCTGGAAGACCCAGGGTGTGGCGATGCTGATGACGGTGGTGGGCATGCTGCTCATCCCCGTGTCCTTCACCGTGTTCCTGCTGGGCGGCAAGGCGGGAGAGTGGCTCGCGGAGCGGCTGCACATCGAGAGCGTCTTCTATCTGATCTGGTCCTGGCTGCGCTGGCCCTTCACCGCCGCGCTGGTGATGCTGATGCTGGCGCTCTGTTACTACGTGCTGCCGGACGTGAAGCAGCGCTTCAAGTACATCACCCCGGGCTCGATGCTGGGCACGGTGCTGTGGCTGGGGTGCACCTGGGGCTTCACCCAGTACGTGGAGCACTTCGGCAACTACAACGTGACGTATGGCTCCATCGGCGGCGTGGTGGTGCTGATGCTGTGGCTCTACATCACCGGCCTCATCTTCATCGTCGGCGGCGAGCTGAACGCCATCCTCGAGCACTCCTCGAAGAACGTGGAGGCCAAGGCGAAGGGCGCGCGGGTGCCGGGAGAGGCGCCTCCGCTCGAGCCGCCCCTCAAGACGCCGGGCGCCGCCAAGAGCGCCAGCAGCGCGCGCAAGACGGCGCGCTCCTTCTGGCGCTGGCGGCGGCGCGTGGCCCGGGGCCAGTCCCCCGAGCCCTCCGGCGCCGAGCCTCCGAACCCCACGATTCACTGAGCCGGGGGTGAGGTGCCGGTCCGGCCCGCCGGATAGGATGCCGCTGCGACAAGGAGCGCAGCCCCATGAAGAAGCAGCGGTACCGGTGCCTCATCTGCAGCCACGTCTACGATCCAGAGGAGGGAGACCCGGCGTCGGGCATCCCTCCCGGTACCGCGTTCGAGGAGCTCCCCGACACCTGGATATGCCCGGACTGTGGTGCCACCAAGCAGGACTTCGAGCCCCTGGACGAGCTGTAGCCGGGGCTCCTCGGGCTCACGCAAGGCGCGGGCCCGAGGCAGCAGGCTTCACTTGCCGCCGAGCTTCTGCCGGATGGGGGCCAGCCGCTCCGCGCCCACCTCCGTGCCGTGCAGGTTGTGCTGGGCGATGTACTGATCCAGGTGCTTGATGCGCTCGGCGTTGGTGGGGTGGTCGCTCAGCCACTTGAGCACCCCGGGCGAGCTGCCCTGCATCTGCTGCAGCTTCCCGAAGAAGGTGATCAGGCCGTGCGGATCGTAGTTCGCCCCCGCCGCGTAGGTGGCGCCGTACTCGTCCGCCTCCGTCTCCTCGCCGCGGCTGTGCGCCAGCATCGCGCCCCCACCCACGAGCTGCGTGGCGATCTGCGCCGCCGTGCCCGGGTTCTTGCCCAGCGCCAGCTCGGAGATGGCCTGGAGGCCGAAGGCGTCCACCATGGCGCGCGCCGAGTGCCGGCCCACCACGTGGCCCGCCTCGTGGGCCAGCACCCCGGCCAGCTGCGCCTCGTTGTCCGCGGCCAGCAGCAGGCCCGTGTACACGTAGAGGTAGCCGCCCGGCGTGGCGAAGGCGTTCACCGTCTTCGGATCATTGATGACGCTGACCTTCCACTGCACGCCCTTCCGGGCCCGGGCGGCCTGCTGGAGGATGGGCCCGGCGACCCGGTTCACGTAGTCCACGACGACCGGATCCGTGACGTACTGCACGTGCTGCTTCTGCTCGAGCTCCTGCTTCACCTGCAGGCCAATCTGGTTCTCCTGCTCATCCGAGATGAGGAGATCCGCGGCGGCCTTCTCCGCTTTGATGCGCTCCTTCGCACAGCCAGTGGTGAGGCTCGCGGCGAGGGTGATGCCCAGGAATACAGAGAGGATGCGCTGCATAGAGACGGCTCTTCCTTTCCTGAAGCTGCGTGAGAGTGCGCCGGACTCGTAGTCAGCGGCCCAGGCCCCGGCAAGCCTCACGTGCCGCGCTCTCGGGTGAGGACGGGGGCTGGTGGCGGGTATGCAACGCTCACATGGGTGTGCCTCCCCGCCAGGTGTCCCACCAGAGCGCCGGGCGGCCCTTGTCGCTGGCGATCGCGGGATGGACGTTAGAACCCGGCGCTCCGTGCTCGGGCGCCAGGGGAGGCCCGAGATGTCACGTCCTTGCTGGGTCGGCTCGCTGAGCTTCGGTCTGGTCCACGTGCCGGTGCGGCTCTACGCCGCGGTAGAGCCCAAACAGGTGCGCTTCCACCAGCTCCACGACGCGGATGGGGGCCGGCTTCAGCATCGGCGGGTGTGCTCGGTGGATGGGCACGAGGTGCCCTACGAGCACGTGGTGAAGGGCTATGAGCTACAGCCTGACCACTATGTGGAGGTGACGCGCGGGGAGCTGGAGGCGTTTGATCCGAAGGCCAGCCGCTCCATCGAGCTGGAGGACTTCGTCGAGCTGAAGGAGATCGATCCCATCTTCTTCGAGGCCACCTACCACCTGGTGCCGGAGGCGGGGGCCGAGCGCCAGTACGCGCTGCTCGTCACGGCGCTGGCGCGCTCGGGCCGGGTGGGGCTGGGGCGGCTGGTCATGCGCCACAAGGGCCACCTGTGCATGGTGCGGCCCTTCGGCCGGGGGCTGGCGCTGTCCACGCTGTACTACGCCGAGGAGATGCTCTCCCAGGACACCCTGTCCGAGCTGTCCGTGCTGGGGCCGCGGCCCTCCGAGCAGGAGGTGGACATGGTGCTGCGCCTCGTCGAATCGCAGGCCACCGAGTTCGAGCCGCGCCGCTACCGCAACACCCACCGCGAGCGGCTCCTGGCCTTCCTGGAGCGGCGGGGCCGGGCCCAGGCGAAGATCGCCGAGCCGGAGCCGCCGCCTCCCGCGCCGCAAGCACCCGAGGTCGTCGCGGAGCGGCTGGCGGTGTTCCGGAGAATCGAGGAGGGGATTGCCGCGCTGCGTCGTGGCGGGCGGGGAGCCCTGCCGGCGGAGCAGGTGCCCCCGGCTCGGGGGGCGCTGCGGTTCCGCCAGCAGGCGGCGCGAGAGGTCCGGGCACACGCGGCGGAGGGGGAGGCCGCCCAGACGCCGTCGGCCAAGGACGAGTCCAAGCCGTCCTGAGCCTCTGGGGCTTCAGTCCACAGCCAGGTTTCCCGAGGGGCTGCTGCCTCCCTGGGTTGGCAAGTATGCGCGGGAGCAGGCTGGCGGTTACGATGGGCGGCCATGTCCGTCGCGTTCGAAAATCGCCTCGAGGTCCTCCGCTCCAACCCCCGGTTCAGTCCCGAGACCGTCAACCGCTTCGTGCGCTTCCTACAGGAGGCACCCGAAGAGGCCCTGTTCCGCACCAGCCCGATGCACTTCGCCACCACGGAGGGGGTGCCGGAGAACGAGGCCATCGAACTGTTCCTGTGCGCCACCCACGCGGGCATCCTGGAGTTCACCTGGGGCGTGCTGTGCCCGGCCTGCGGCTCCTTCCTGACGACGCCCGCGGCGCTGCGCTCGCTCCAGCGCGAGCGGCCCTGCCAGATGTGCCGCATCAACGTCAAAACCGAGGATGACAACATGGAGGTGGCCTTCAGCGTGGCTCCCTCCGCGCGCCGCATCCGCTTCCACCAGCCCGAGGCGTTGGATCTGCGCAGGGATCTGCTGGCGCTGATGTTCTCCCAGAGCCGCACCCTCTCCGAGGAGATCCTGCGGGTGGTCGGAGACTCCGTGATGGACTCGATCGCGTTGCCTCCCGGCGGCGTCCACCGCTTCACCGCGAAGATCGAGGCGGGGAAGACCTACTTCCTGGCCGTCCCGCTCCATCACGTGTACTGCGAGCTGGATGCCGTGGCCGAGGGCGGTGTGCGCACCGTCGAGGCGGAGCTGATGGAAGACCGGCTGCTGCCAGGCTACGTGAAGATGAACGCGGGCGAGGTCTCCGTGACGCTCCACAACCGGACGTCCAGCAGCGTACGGGTGGCGCTGGTGAAGTTCTGGATCTCCAAGTCGGAGCTCGTCTGTGACGTCAGCAGGATGCCTCCGCCCGTGCCGTTCCGGCCCTACCTCAGCGGCAAGCGGCTGGTGACGAACCAGACGTTCCGCGAGCTGTTCCGCGCCGAGAGCATCCCCTCCGAGGGCGGGCTCGAGTTCAAGTCGCTCACGGTGCTCTTCACGGACCTGAAGGGCTCCACGGAGATGTACGAGCGCATCGGCGACTTCCGCGCCTACGGGCTGGTCCGCGAGCACTTCGGCGTGCTGCGCGACATCATCGCCGACCGCGGCGGCTCGCTGGTGAAGACCATTGGAGACGCGGTGATGGCCAGCTTCGCCGAGCCCATGCCCGCGCTGGAGGCGGCCACCGCCATGACGCGCGAGGTGCGGCGGGTGAGCCGGGACGGCGCGCAGCTCCAGCTCAAGGTGGGGCTGCACTCCGGGCCCTGCATCGCGGTGGAGCTCAACGAGCGGCTGGACTACTTCGGCCAGACGGTGAACGTGGCCGCCCGCGTCCAAGGAGTCGCGGGCGCGGACGAGATCGCCATCACCGAGCCGGTGTACACCGCCCCGGGAGCCCAGGACGTCATCCGCGCCGCGTCGCTCAGCGCGAGCCGCGAGCGGGCGCTGCTCAAGGGAGTGGAGGGAGAGACCACCGTCTACCGCCTGCGCTGAGCCCCCCTGAAACGCCAAGAGGCTCCCACTCGCGCGGGAGCCTCTCGGAGGCGGACAGCGGTGACGGCTACTTCAGCCGGCTCTCGGCCGCCTCGAAGTCGAGGTTGGAGAAGTACGCGTCCACGTACTTGGCGCGCTCGTTGGCCTTGTAGTCCGGCACGAAGGCGTGCTCCCACGCGTCCATGACGATGATGGGCTTGAAGCCGGCGATGTTGTTCGTCTCGTGCAGGGTGATCCAGTGGTTGGACAGCCACCCGGTGCGCGGATCCTGGAACGTCACCGCCCAGCCGATGCCCGGCATGGTGGAGATGGCCTTGAAGTCCGCCAGCCACGTCTCGTAGGAGCCGAAGCTCTCCTCCATCGCCTTCTTCAGCTTGCCGCCCGGGGTGCCGCTGCCGCCCGGCTTCAGGTTGCCGAAGTAGTACTCGTGGAGGACCACGCCGTTGTACTCGAAGCCCAGGCGGCGGGTCATCTCCGCGTACATGGGGTTGGTGCCGGCCGCCTCGCCCTTGGTGGCCATGCCGTGCAGCGTCTCGGTCAGCTTGTTGGTCCGGTTGACGTAGCCCTCGTACAGCTTGAAGTGGACCTCGAGCACCGCGTCGCTGATGCCCTTGAGCCCCTTGCAGTTCGCGAACTGCATCGGCGTGTATTTCTTCTCGGCCATACTGCCTCCGGTGGGTGTTGGGTGTGGAGAGATGACAGCCCCTCATTAGAAGAGGTGCCGACGTTTGGCGCGTGCAACTTCACGCGGGTGTACGCACTTCAACAAGTAAGAAATGCGTGGCCCCCGCGCACGGTGCTATGTGCCCGGGGCGGATGCCTGAGCTTCCCGAGGTAGAGATCGCCCGGCGCCACCTGGCGCGTTGGTTCCGCGGACACCGCGTGCTCCACGCCGAGGCGGACGCCACCCGCATCTTCCGAGGCGCCCAGCGCAAGAAGTTCTCCGAGCTGACAGGCCGCGTCGAGTCCCTGGAGCGCCGGGGCAAGTACCTGCTGCTCACCTTCGAGGCCGATCGCGGCCTGCTGGCCCACCTGGGCATGACGGGCAAGTTCGTCCGGCGCCCCGAGCGCCACACCGAGCCCCACAGCCGCGCCCGCTTCCACCTGGACGACGGCAGTGTCATCCACTTCAAGGACTCGCGCCTGTTCGGGCGGATGGAGCCGGCTCGCGCCACCCAGCTGCACCACCTCAAGGCCATCCTGGCGCTGGGGAGGGATCCGCTGGTGGAGGGGCTCACCGCCGAGCAGCTCCAGGAGGCCGTGGGCCGCTCGCGGAGCGAGCTCAAGGTGGCGCTGATGGACCAGGGGCGCGTGGCGGGCCTGGGCAACATCTACGCCGCCGAGGCCCTGTTCCTCGCGGGCCTGCACCCGGCCCGCAAGCCCGCCACCCTCAAGCCCGAGGAGTGGCAGCGGCTGGCCCAGGCCATCCACGACGTCTTCCAGGAAGCGCTGGAGCAGGCCGAGGCGCAGGGCGAGGAGCAGGTGTATCTGGAAGAGGACAGCTCGCAGAACCCATTCCGGATCTACGGCCGGGCGGGCGAGCCCTGCTCGAAGTGCGGCACGCGTGTCCAGTCCTTCACCCAGGGTGGACGCACCACGCACTTCTGTCCCAAGTGTCAACCCAAGCGAAGCAAGGGGAGCAAGCGATGAACGTCAAAGCCAAGGGCCTCGACCACGTGGCCATCGCCGTGAAGGACCTGGACCAGGCCATCGCCCATTACCGGGACGTGCTGGGCCTGGAGCTGGCCGAGATCGAAGAGGTGCCCGAGCAGCAGGTGCGCACCGCCATCTTCGGCCACGGCAGCGGGCGCGTGGAGCTGATTTGTCCTACCTCCCCGGACACCGGCGTGGCCAGGTTCCTCGAGAAGCGGGGCGAGGGCATGCACCACATCTGCATCGAGGTGGAGGACATCGAGGCCACCCTGGCGGCGCTGAGGGAGAAGGGCGCGCCGTTGATTGACCAGACGCCCAAGCCGGGGGCAGGCGGGGCGAAGGTGGCGTTCGTTCACCCCAAGGGAAATCACGGCGTGCTGGTGGAGTTGAGGCAGGGGCCCAAGTCCTAATTGGCGTTCACCGGTGGGAAGGCCGGTGTGGTTGACGTTGACACCCCTACCCCCCGTGGCTTAACTCGCCCGCCCTCTCGACTCGGCCGCCCTGAGCGGTCCTGGAGATACGTGCCCATGTCCCACGTCCTGCTGGCGGCGTTGCTCGTCGCCTCCGCCACGGCCACCGCCCAGACGCCTCAAAAGAAGGCGCCGGTGCCCGAGAGCGGGACGCCTGCGTCCGCCCAGCCTGCTCCCGCACCGCAGCCCGCGCCCACGCCGGCCACCGCCGCGCCCGTCCCCTCAGCGCCCACCTCGCCCGGCCCCGCGCCGGCCTCGCCCGCTCCCTCGGGGACGGCTCCCGCCACCGGGGCTGCTGCCTCCGGGAAGGCTCCCGCGGCCACCGAGGGGGGTGAGCAGCTGTCTCCGGAGATGCAGCGCGAGCTGGATCGCCGGCTGGAGGCGGCCAAGCAGGAGATGCGCGAGGAGATCCGCGCGCAGATGGCCACCCAGTCGCTGTCCTCGGACTGGAAGCAGGAGATGTCCGAGGAGAAGCGCAAGCTGGAGCTGTTCACGATGGACGGCTACTTCCGCGTGCGGCCCGATCTCTTCTACAAGTTCAACCTGGGCAAGGCGTACGAGCGGGCGCTGTTCCCCACCCGCACGGAGCAGGAGAACACGCAGGGCGGCGCCAACATGCGCGCGCGGCTGGAGCCCACCTTCAACGTCTCCGAGGAGGTGCGGCTCAAGTTCCAGGTGGACCTGCTGGACAACGTGCTGCTCGGCTCCACGCCGGACCTCACCAACGATGGGGGCCGCAACATCTTCACCGTCTTCTCCGAGAGCCAGGACGTGCCCACCGCGACGCTCAACGCGCTCCGGGACTCCATCTCCGTGAAGCGGGCCTACGGCGAGGTGAGCACGCCGGTGGGCATCCTGCGCTTCGGCCGCATGGGCAGCCAGTGGGGCCTGGGCATGCTGCACAACGATGGCAGCTGCCTGGACTGTGACTTCGGCGACAACGTGGACCGCATCCAGTTCGTCACCGAGCCGTTCCCCGGCTTCTACGTGACGCCGATGCTCGACTTCAACTCGGAGGGTGTCACCAGCGAGCGGATAACGGGCGACACGCACCGCGAGACGTTCGACTACACGCAGGCGGACGACAGCTACAGCTACGTGCTGGCCATCGCGCGCCGGGACACGGACCAGCAGATCAAGGACAAGCTGGAGAACAACCAGGGCGTGTTCAACTACGGCCTGCACTTCACCTACCGCACGCAGCGCTGGGAGAACGTCGGCGACCCGCAGAACGCGGGCTTCGTGCCGCGGGATGCCGTGCTGTACATGCCGGACCTGTGGGCGCGCTACGAGGAGCGCATGTTCCGGATCGAGGTGGAGCTCGCCGGGATTGGCGGCAGCATCGGCAACCGGGCGCTGGACGTGCCCAGCGCGCTCAACCCGGCGCAGAACCAGTCCCTGCGCGTGATGCAGTTCGGTGGCCTGGTGCAGGGCGAGTACAAGGCGCTCAACGGCAACCTGCACCTGGGGCTCGAGCTCGGCGTCGCCTCGGGCGACAAGGCGCCGGGCTTCGGCGTCTATCAGCGTGGCCGGGTCGTCAACGCGGGCGGTGCGCAGATAGATGGTCCCCAGTACACCTGCGATACGGGGGGATGCGGCGACAGGGACATCCGCAACTTCCGCTTCAACCCCGCCTACCGAGTGGACCTCATCCTCTGGCGCGAGCTGATCGGCACCCTCACGGATGCGGTCTACATCAAGCCCTCGGCGAAGTACTCGCTGGCGGAGGGCTTCGATGTGTTCGGTGGCCTCATCTACTCGCAGGCGCTCTACGCCGAGTCCACGCCGTCCGGCACCGATCGCAGCCTGGGCCTCGAGGTGGACGTGGGGGCGCGCTACCAGACGGAGGATGGCTTCGTCGCGGGCATCGACTGGGGCATCCTCTTCCCCATGGCCGGCCTGCAGGAGCCCCCGGACTCGCTGCTCCGCAGGGACTTCAAGACGGCGCAGGCGATCCGCGGCACGCTCGCCATCCGGTTCTAGGGCGCTGCGATGGACCGTCTCTCGCGGGGTCTTCTGCTGCTCCTGAGCCTGGGCCTGCTGCTGGGGGCCTGTGGCATCAAGGGCAACCCGCGCCCGCCGCTGCCTCCGGCGCCGCCCGCGTCGGAGACGCAGCCGCCGCCCACACCCGAGACTCAGCCGCCGGGGCAGCCCACGCGAGGCCCCTTCGGGCCCGCCGGGCCGGGCCCCCAGGACGCAGGTTCGTGAATCACTTCTCCTATCGTCGAGGCAGCCTCCACGCGGAGGAGGTGCCCCTGGCCGCCATTGCCGAGGCGGTGGGGACGCCCACCTATGTGTACTCCACGGCCACGCTCACCCGGCACTTCCGGGTGGTGTCCGAGGCCTTCGAGCCGCACCCGCACCTCATCTGCTACTCGGTGAAGGCCAACAGCACGCTCGCGGTGCTGCGCCTGTTCGCCAACGCGGGCGGCGGCTTCGACATCGTCTCCGGCGGAGAGCTGGCGCGGGTCCGCCAGGCGGGCGGTGAGCCGGGCAAGACGGTGTTCGCCGGCGTGGGCAAGACGCCGCAGGAGATGGAGCAGGCGCTGGCCGCCGGCCTCCTCATGTTCAACGTGGAGAGCGCCGAGGAGCTGGAGATGCTCGACGCGGTGGGGAAGCGGATGGGGCGCCGCGCTCCGTTCGCCCTGCGCGTGAACCCGGACGTGGACGCGCGCACGCACCGCTACATCGCCACCGGGCTGAAGACGTCCAAGTTCGGCGTGCCCTTCGAGGAGGCGGTGGCGCTCTACGCCCGCGCTCGGAAGATGAAGGGCCTGAGCGCCGTGGGGCTGGACTGCCATATCGGCTCGCAGCTCACCCAGGCGGCGCCCATGAAGGCGGCCATCTCCAAGGTGGCGGGGCTGTACCGCTCGCTCAAGGAGCAGGGCCACCCGCTGGCGTACCTGGACATCGGCGGCGGCCTGGGCATCACCTACGCGAACGAGACACCTCCTTCGCCCGCGGAGTACGCCAGCACCGTGCTCAAGGCGGTGGAGGGCACGGGCGCCACGCTCATCCTGGAGCCGGGGCGGGCGCTGGTGGGCAACGCCGGGGTGCTGCTCACGCGCGTGCTGTACCGCAAGCGCACGCCCTCGAAGACCTTCGTGGTGGTGGACGTGGGGATGAACGATCTCATCCGCCCGGCGCTCTACGAGGCGCACCACGCCCTGCAACCCGTGGTGAAGAAGCGGGGCGGCAAGCCTCTCGAGGTGGACGTGGTCGGCCCGGTGTGCGAGTCCACGGATGTGCTGGCCCGGGCGCGGCCCCTGGTGCTGCCCCAGCAGGGCGACCTGTACGCGGTGATGAGCGCCGGGGCGTACGGGATGAGCATGGCCTCCACCTACAACTCGCGGCCCCGGCCGGCCGAGGTGCTCGTGGACGGGGCAGCCTGGCGAGTGGTCCGTGAGCGCGAGCGCGTTGAGGATCTCTGGCGCGGCGAGCGGGCCTGAACATATAAGCGGCGGTCATGAAGACCTTTGAAGGCTCCATGACGGCGCTGGCCACGCCCTTCCGGAATGGAAAGCTCGACGAGGCGGCCTACCGCGCGCTGATTGATCGGCAGGTAGACGGCGGGACGAGCGTGCTGTTGCCCATCGGCACCACGGGCGAGGCCGTGACGATGACGGCTGACGAGCGCGCCCAGGCGGTGCGCATCGCCGTGGAGGCGGCGCGAGGCCGGGTGCCGGTGGTGGCCGGCGCGGGCTTCAACAGCACGGCGGAGACCCTCGAGTCCGTGGGCCGCGTGCGTGATTTGGGCGCGGCGGGCGCGCTCGTGGTCACGCCCTACTACAACAAGCCCACCCAGTCCGGCCTGTTGCAGCACTACCGGGCCATCGCCAAGGCGCACCCGGGCTTCCCGATCGTCGCCTACAACGTCCCGGGCCGCACGGGCGTGGACCTGCTGCCCGAGACGGTGATGTGGCTGTGCGACATCCCCGAGGTGGTGGCCCTCAAGGAGGCCACGGGCAATCTGGCGCGCACGGTGGACCTGGTGGAGAAGTGCGGCGACCGGCTGACCCTGCTGTCCGGGGATGACTTCACGGTGCTGCCCTTCATCGCCTGCGGCGGCAAGGGCGTCATCTCGGTGTCCGCGAACGTGGCGCCGCGGATGATGGCGGACCTGGTGGCGGCGGCTCGGGCCGGAGAGCTGGCCAAGGCGCGCGAGCTTCAGGTGGGGATGAACGCGCTCCACAAGCTGCTCTTCGTCGAGTCCAACCCCATCCCCGTGAAGTGGGCGCTGCACCTGATGGGCGTCTTCGGCCCGGAGATCCGCCTGCCGCTGACGCCGCTGTCCGAGCCGCAGGCCGTGAGGCTGAAGGAAGAGCTGGTGCGGCTGAACCTGCTGGACGCCTGAGCCCGCCTCGGAGGACTCGATGCTTCAGACCGTCATCACCGGTGTTTCGGGCCGCATGGGCAGCACGCTGCTGCGGCTGGCGCGCACCACCCCGGGCTTCTCCGTGGTGGGCGCCACGGCTCGCCCGGGGAGCGCCGCGGTGGGGCAGGACGCCGCCCTGGCCGCGCGCCTGAGCGAGCCGCTCGGGCTCAAGGTGGTGGACGAGCTGGGCCGGGCTCTCGAGGGCGCCCAGGTGGTGATCGACTTCACCAGCGCCGAGGTGAGCGTGGCGCACGCGCGGGTGTGCGCGGCGCGCGGCGTGCCCATGGTGATTGGCTCCACGGGCTTTACGGCCGAGTCCCGGGAGCAGGTGGCCGCCGCCGCCCGGTCCATCCCCGTGGTGCTGGCGCCCAACACCTCGGTGGGCGTCAACGTCGTCATCCAGATGGCGGCGGAGCTGGCGCGGGTGCTCGGCGACGGCTTCGACGTGGAGGTGGTGGAGACGCACCACCGGATGAAGAAGGACGCGCCCTCGGGCACCGCGCTGCGGCTGGCGGAGGTGCTCGCCCAGGCGCTCGGGCGCACGAGCGAGGATCTCGTCTTCGAGCGCCACGGCCAGATCGGCGCGCGCACTCCGAAGGAGATCGGCGTGCAGGCCCTGCGCGGAGGAGACGTGGTAGGCGAGCACACAGTCTTCTTCTTCGGGGAGGGCGAGCGAGTCGAGCTCACCCACCGGGCGGCCAGCCGGGACCAGTTCGCCAAGGGCGCGCTCCGCGCGGCAAACTGGGTGGTGAAGCAGCGCCCCGGGCTCTACGACATGGCCGATGTGCTTGGCCTCAAGAGGACATCATGAGCGTCACACGCTACTGCCGCTTCCTTCACGAGGGCCGTGCCTGGTACGGCCGCATCGACGGCAACGAAGTCGTCGTCCTCAACGCCGCGCCCTGGGCCGGGGGCAAGGAGACGGGGCTGCGGCGCGCGCTGACGGGGCTCACGCTGCTGGTGCCCGCCGAGGCCTCCAAGATCGTCTGCATCGGGCAGAACTACCGCAAGCACGCGGAGGAGATGGGCAAGCCGGTGCCACCCGAGCCGCTCATCTTCATGAAGCCCTCCACCTCGCTCAACGGGCCGCGCTCGCCCATCCGCATCCCCAAGGCGAGCGCGGAGGTGCACTACGAGGCGGAGCTGGGGCTCATCATCGGCGAGAAGCTGAAGAACGCGGACGAGGCCACCGCCGCACGCGGAATCTTCGGGCTCACCTGCTTCAATGACGTGACGGCCCGAGACATCCAGCGCCGCGAGGTGCAGCACACCCGCGCCAAGAGCTACGACACCTTCTCCTGCGCCGGCCCCTGGGCGGTGACGGGCGTGCCCCCGTCGTCGGATCTGCGCATCATGTGCCGGGTGAACGGGCAGGTGCGACAGGACAGCCGCACCTCCGACATGGTGTTCGGCCCGGCGGCGCTGGTGTCCTTCATCTCGAAGATCATGACGCTGTTGCCAGGGGACATGATCAGCACGGGGACGCCGTCCGGGGTAGGGAAGCTGGCGGCCGGGGATACGGTGGAAGTGGAGCTCGAGGGAATCGGGACCCTGGCCAACCCGGTTGAGATGGAGCCGTGAGCACCACCAACGTCTACGTGGGACTGGGATCCAACCAGGGAGACCGGGAGGGCCACCTCGTGGCGGCCCTGGAGGCGCTCTCGCGCATTGACGCGGTCGCCGTGCTGCGCTGCTCCTCGCTCTTCGACAGCGCCCCGGTGGGCCCGCCTCAGCCGCGCTACCTCAACGCCGTGGTCGAGCTGGAGTGCGGGCTGCCGCCGTCGCGGCTGCTCACCATCCTCCAGCGGATTGAGCAGGATCTGGGCCGCCGCCGGGAAGGCGTGCGCTGGGGGCCTCGGCCCATTGATCTCGACATCCTCCTCTGGGATGACGAGGTGGTGGCCGAGCCGAACCTCCAGGTGCCGCACCTGGAGCTGCACAAGCGCCGCTTCGCGCTCGAGCCGCTGGTGGAGCTGGCCCCCGATTTGAAGCACCCGGTGCTGGGCGCGACGGTGAGGGAGCTCCTCACCGGCCTGGCGCCACAGGATGTCCGCAGGCTCTCGGCCAACGTGTGGCCCGAAGCGAGCCCTCTGGTGAACGAGTCATGACCCTCTGCCTTGCCCTCGCGACCGCGGCGCTGCTCGCCGCCGAGCCCACCAACCTTCCGCCCAACCACCCGGCCATCCCGCCGGGGACCGAGGCCTCTCCCGCCATGCCGCCCTCCACGGGCCCGCTGCCCGAGGGCCACCCGCCCATGACGGGCCCAGGCCGGGCGCCGCCCACCGCCGAGGAGCTGCTCAAGCAGCTCGACTCGACCGAGGGCCTGCGCACGCGGGAGAAGACGTTCGAGATCGCCTCTTCGCTCGGCAAGCTCTACTACACGAACGGCCGGTCCTCGGACGCGATCGTCTACTTCATGCAGGCCGAGCAGAAGGCCGTGGCCACGCGAGCGCTGTTCGTGGAGCAGCGCAAGAAGCTGGGCAAGAAGCCCGTGCCGAGCGCGGACGAGGCCAGGTGTGGCTTCACCGCGACCACGCCGGTGGAGGAGATGGCCAAGGTGGCCGAGGACCGCGCGAAGCAGGGTGACGCGGCGGGCGCTGCGGCCTGCGCGAAGGCGGCGCTGATGCCGGTGCTGGAGGTGGAGGCGATGCACGGCAACGCGCTCTACCTGACGGGCGACAAGGCGGGCGCGCTGGCGGTGTACGAGCGGGTGCTGGACGTGGCGCCCTCGGAGGAGGAGGCGCTCTTCTCGCGCTCGGCGGTGCTGTACGAGACGAAGGGCGAGGACCTCAAGGCGCTGCAGGCGGCGCGCGAGGGCTTCGAGGCCTTCATCGCGGCGCACCCGGACTCGTCACGGGTGGAGCTGGCGAAGCAGCTCAGCCAGTTCGCCCAGGACACGATCAAGGCGGGTGGCCGGGAGAAGTGGAAGAAGACCCGCGCGGAGGACCGGCGCATCCGCCTGTCCCAGATGCCGAAGGAGCCGCCCCAGGCGCCCATGATGGCCGCGGGGCCGATGGCGGGCGCGGGCGGGCCGATGGCGGGGCAGGGCTCGGGGCAGGATGGGCCGCCCGCGCTGACGCAGGAGATGGTGGACGCCGTCCAGAACACCGAGCGCACGCCCGAGCTGGAGGCCGGCCTGGCCAAGCTGGTGGAGGAGGGCGAGGACGATCTGGCCAAGGGCAAGTACGACGAGGCGCTCGGCGTGTACCGGCGCGTGGTGCCCTTCCAGCCGGAGAACGGCCGCGCGAAGGCGGGCATGGCCTGGGCGCTGGTCGGGCTGGGCAAGCCGATGGCGGACCGTGTCTGGGGCGTGGCGGTGAGCTCGGACGCGGCGGCGGTGGAGAAGCTGGGCGACACGCTCATGGCCAAGGGTGACGCCAAGGGCGCCAAGGCGCTCTGGGCGAAGCTGCTGGCCACCGTGCCGGACTACCCCAACAAGTCCTCCCTGCAGGCCAAGGCGAGCCAGTAGTCCGTCACCCCGCGAGCCTCAGCTCGGGCGAAAAATGTGCCGGAATCCTCAGCGCTTGCCTGGAGCGTCACGAAGCGAGAGGACCCGTGGATCCGGCGGTTGCGCACTTCCAACTGGTTGGAAGTCTGGATCCGGCGGTGAAGGACTTTCGCTTGGTTGAAAATCTGCATTCGGGCCGCCAGCCGCAACCCGCATTCGGGTCGCCCTGCCGTTCAGGAGTGGAGGAATGCCCGGTGCAACTGACACCAGGGCAGCGCTGGTGTCCGCAGGGCTGAAGGAGCCCAATATCGTTGGGGCACCGAGGTGCATGGGGTTCCCATGGCGGATCCTTTGTAAGTGTTCGCCGTGCCATCTGGAGCTGGCCGCTGCGGGACGAGAGTCTCCAGGGTGGGGTTGCGGGGCACTACCCAGCCACTCCTCCTCTGGCCCGAAGCAGCCCTCTAGCCTGTTCTCCTGCTCACATTGAAGGGAGTAACCCCATGCCGTGGCGGCTGCTGTGGTGGCTCAATCCCCTGTTAATGGCGCTGATAGTCGGGTGCGCGAGTATCCCCCGGGTTCCCCAAGTGGAGATGGAGGGGGGCAAGGCTGTTCTCCACATCTCCCGCAGCGCTGAGGTGCAGCCCGTCGAGTTGGAGGAAGAGCAGTTCCAGCAGGCCATGAGGAGACTGGCGCGCCGGGTGCGGCTGACGGGCACACCACGCCAGACAGCGGAGCGGACGTTTCAGATGGACCCGCTGAGCGGCAATTACCTGTACCTGCTGAGGGACAAGAAGCTGGTGCCCACGGGGCCGGGCGACTGGGACGGCACGTTGACGAAGGCGGACGTGGAGCTGGCCGAGCGCTACCGGGTGTGGTGCCAGCAGGCGTACGGCGTCCACTGCGACTGCCTGGGAGGAGCGCTGGTGGCGGGGCGCTACCTGGACATGCAGGGCCGGTACATGTGGGCCATGGCCCTGAGCAAGAGCCCGGTGCTCGAGGAGATGAAGAAGGCGCTGGGAGACATGGTGAACGTCCACGAGCTGATCAACTCGGCCCTCTGGACGTTGGGTTCCATGCTCTTGATTCTGGCGCTCAGCCCGGTGGCGCCAGCGCTGGTGGCGGCCCTGGGCGTGGGGGTCATTCTCTATGTGGGCTACGCCACGCTCCATGACCTGGTGGCCGGCTGGTTTGAGCTGATGGAGGCGGTGAAGGGGGCCACCACCTTCGAGCAGATCCGGGATGCGGGCGAGCGCTTCGGAAGGATTCTGGGGCAGGAGTCCGCCAAGGCGGTGGCCCTGCTGCTGCTGGCGGCCATTGGGCAGACGGCTCAGGGGTTCGCGGCGACGGTGGAGACGCTGCCAGGCTCAGCGCAGGTGGCCGTGCAGGCCGAGGAGCAGGTGGGACTCTCGCTGCCGGCCCTGGGGACAGTGGAGGAGATCGCGCTGGCGGATGATGCCGTCACCGTCACGGTGGGCGCCAACGCGGTGGCCATGACGGCGAGGGGCACGGCGAGCGGCAAGGGCCCGTGCGTGGAGACGCACCACATCGCCACCGTCTGCAACGACAAGGACTCCTCACGTGGGGGCCCGTGGACTCCCAAGTTCCGCCGCATCTTCGCCAAAGCGGGGATGTCGCTGGAGGACCCCGCGAACAAGATCCCTCTGGAAGGACATTATGGTCCGCATCCTCAGCAGTACCACGAGATTGTCTTTGAAGAACTGGACACTGCAACGCGGGGCTGCCGGAGCGTCGTGGAGTGCCGTGAAGCGCTGACCAGCCAACTCCGGCAACTGGCCAAGCAGATCGCCACCCCGGGAACCGAACTCAACCAACTCGTCACCCGGCAGTAGCCGCGTTAAGTAGAGCCAGTGCCTCAGCGTTTCTTCAAACTCGCCGACGATGTGTACATCCCGCACCGCTGGGACTTGGGGATGCCCAGGAACAGCCAGGGCGTCGAATTGGATGATTGGCAGTTCAGGCTTGGGGAGCCCGTCCACATCCAGGAACGCTTGAGAATCCCCGTCGAGGGTGCAGGCAAGCCCCTGGACTACACGGAAGCAGGCGTCCGGCTTCCGGTGGTCCATGTCCGCGTTGCGTCCCTGTTCGCGGAACTAGCCCCGGATGATGTGCAGTTGCTCCCCGTGGATATAGAGGGCCAGCCGGATCAGTACCTCATCCTGGTGGCCACACGCCGATTCCGCTGCATCAATGAGCAGGCGTCCCGGATCCGGCTCTGGACCCATGAAAATGGAGTGCCCCACAAGGTGGGTCAGTACATGTCCGTGCGGGACCTGCGCATCGACAAGTCCCAGGTGGGCAGTGCGAAGGTGTTTCGTTGCGAGGGGTGGGAGGGCCCCCTGATTGTCTCCGAGGTCATCAAGGACGGTTTGGAGCAGATGGGCGCCACCGGCACGAGGTTCGAGGAGGTCTAACGTCCTGTCGAGGGTGCGTTACACGAACCGCGCGGCCAGCAGATCCTGCACGTCCAGCAGGCCCACGGCGCGGCCCTCGGCATCCACCACCGGGAGCTGATCCACCCGGGCCTCGCGCATCTGCGCCGCGGCGGTGAGCACCAGCGTCTCCGGGCTCACGCACCGGGGTCTGC